>DASWBR010000176.1:0-2563 GCA_036390495.1 Candidatus Deferrimicrobiaceae bacterium
AGGGGGCGCAGGAAGAGCCCGCGGCGCAACCCTTCCCGCCGGATCTCCCGGAACACGGGCGCGGTTCCCGGCAGCGGCTCCTTCGTCTCCCGGTCCCGCACCAGTTCCAGGGCGGCCACCATCCCGAGGTGGCGCACGTCGCCCACCGACGGAAGCCCGGCGAGGGCGACCACCCCCTCCCCGAGCCGCGGGGCGAGCCGCGCCACGCGCTCCACCACCCCCTCCTCGCCGAAGATGTCGAGGGAGGCGAGCGCGGCCGCGCAGCCGACGGGGTTCGCCGTGTAGGTGTGGCCGTGGTAGAACGTCTTTCCGCCGTCCGGGTCCCCCAGGAAGGCGTTGTACACCTCCGGGGTGGTCAGGGTCGCCGCCAGCGGCACCGTGCCGGAGGTGAGCCCCTTCGACAGGCACAGGAAGTCGGGGGCGACCCCCGCCCTCTCGCAGGCGAACATCGTCCCCGTGCGGCCGAACCCCGTGGCCACCTCGTCGAGGATCAGGTGGACGCCGTGTTCCCGCGCCAGGCGCGCCGCTCCGGAGAGATACTCCGGCGGGTAGACGATCATCCCGCCCGCCCCCAGCAGCAGCGGCTCGAGGATCACCGCGGCGACGGTGCCGCCTCCCTCCCGCAGCGCCTCCCCGAGGGCGCCGAGGCACGCCACGCCGCACGCCGGGTACTCCCTTCCCTCCGGGCACCGGTAACAGTACGGCGCCGGGACGCGGCGGGCGGGAAAGAGGATCGGGCGGAACGCCCGCAGGAACGCCTCCACGCCGCTGACGCTCATGCACCCCGCGGTGTCCCCGTGGTAGCCGCGGTCCAGGCAGACGAACCCGGTCCTCCCTTCTTCCCCGACGTTGCGCCAGTACTGGAGGGACATCTTCAGGGCCACCTCCACCGCCGTGGAGCCGTTGTCCGAGAAGAAGACGCGGGAGAGCCCCTCCGGGGAGATGGCGGCCAGGCGCGAAGCGAGCCGGACCGCGGGCTCGTGGGTCGCGCCGGCGAACAGGACGTGGTCCAGCTTCTCCATCTGCCGCGCCACCGCCTCGCGGATCCGCGGGTGGCCGTGCCCGTGGACGACGCACCACCAGCTGGAGATGGCGTCGTAATACCGGTTCCCTTCGGCGTCGTGGAGGAACAGCCCTTCCGCGCGCTCGATCCACAGCGGCGGGTCCGCCGCCAGGGTGCTCATCTGCGTGTACGGGTGCCAGCTGTGCCGCAGGTCCTTGCGGATCCGGTCCTTCACGACGGCCTCCAGCGGGAGAGGAACGCCTCCCCGATCGGGGCGAACGCCCCCGCCCCGCGGGTCCCGTCGCGGAGAAACGGGAGTTCCCCCAGGACCGGCGCCCCGGCTTCCTCCGCCGCCGCGCGCGGATTGTCGGACAGGACCTCCGCGGCCGTCCGGGCGTCCTCCTCCGTCCGGTTGAAGACCAGTCCGAGCAGCGGGACGCCCCGGCGCCGGATCGCCTCGACGGAGAGAAGCGCGAGGTTGACGCACCCGAGGCGGTTCCCCACCACCAGGAGGGCCGGGAGGCCGATCCGCGCCACGAGATCGCCGGCCAGGACCCCCTCCGCGAGGGGCACGAGGAACCCGCCGGTCCCCTCGACGACCACGACATCGTGCCGCGCCGCGAGGCGCCTGAAGGACGCCTCGATCACGGACGCCTCGACGCGCCGCCCTTCCCGCGCCGCCGCCAGGCGCGGGGAGGCGGGGAGGCGGAACCGGTACGGGCAGAGGTCCTCCGCCCGCTCCACCGCCGGGGGAACGGCGAGGCCGGACAGGCGCCAGTGGGCCGCCAGGTCCTCCGGCTCCCCCTCGCACCCCGTCTGCACCCACTTCTGGGTCACCACCCGGAATCCCCGTCCCCGCAGGAACCCCGCCAGGAGGCCGCACACCACCGTCTTCCCGACGCCGGTGTCCGTCCCGGCGACGAAGATCCCGTTCACCCGCCCCCCCCGCCCGCGGCGTGGCCGCGGCAAAGCAGCACCTGGTAGGTCGCGCGGATCGCCCCATGCCTCCTCCGGTACGCCTCCTCGACCCGTGCGAGCAGTCCCGGGCTCCACCCGCGGCGGGCTCCCCCGCCGCGGGTGCCCGTGTACCGGATGCTCCGGAGGAGGTCCGCCAGCGCCGGAAAATCCTGGTGGTACCGGTGCTCCACGACGTCCCACCGGGGAAAGACGGCCGAGAGGACGTCGGCGACGCCGTCCCGGCCGAGGAAGCCGGCGGCGGCGACGCGCGCGCCCTCGGGCTCCCCCCGTTCCGCCGCGGCGTCGCGCAGCGCCTGGTCGAGCTCCGCGTACGTCCCCGGCCCGAAGAAGGAGAAGGTCAGCATGCCGCCGCGGCCGAGGAGGGAGGCCATCCGCGCGACGGTCCGGGGGAAGGAGAGGAACCACTGGAAGGTGGCGTTGGAGGTGACCAGGTCGTACGATCCGGCCGCGATCTCCTCCGCGTCGGCCACGGCGAAGCGCACCCGGGCGTCGCCGATGCGACGCCGGGCCACGCGCACCATCGCCTCCGAGATGTCCACCCCGACGACCGACGCCCCGGGGAAGGCGTCGAGGAGCATGCGG
>DASWBR010000177.1:0-1688 GCA_036390495.1 Candidatus Deferrimicrobiaceae bacterium
GCGATGACCGCCTTCACCCTGATGGTGGGCGGGATCATCCCCATTCTCCACCTGGGCCGGAACTGGCGCGTCTACTACGCCCTGCCGTACCCCAACACCCGGGAGCTGTGGCCGAACATGCGGTCCCCCCTGATGTGGGACGCCATGGCGATCACCACGTACCTGATCGGAAGCCTGACCTTCCTTTACGTGGGCATGATCCCCGACCTCGCCCTCCTGCGGGACAAGTCCGCCGGGTGGCGGCGGAAGTTCTACTCTGCCCTCTCCCTGGGGTTCCGCGGCACCCACGCCCAGTGGCGGCGGTACCACCTCGCCTCGACGCTCTTCGCGATCCTCATCATCCCGATCGCCGTGTCGGTCCACTCCATCGTCAGCTGGGACTTCGCGATGGCGAAGACCCCCGGGTGGCACAGCACGATCTTCGCCCCCTACTTCGTCGTGGGGGCCATCTTCTCGGGGATCGCCGGCGTCGTCATCGTGATGGCCATCCTGCGGAAGGTGTTCCGCCTGGAGTCCGTGCTCACGCCGATGCACTTCGACAACCTCGGGAAGCTCCTGTGCACCATGACCCTCCTGTGGGGATATTTCTACTTCACCGAGTTCCTCACCGTCTGGTACAACCGGAACCCCGAGGAGTGGGAGGTCTTCAGCTCCTACGGCGGCCACTACCTGCCGCTGTTCCTGACGATGATCGTGTGCAACTTCGTCATCCCCTTCCCGATGCTGTGCCTGAAGCGGGTCCGCCGCTCGGTTCCCCTGATCGTCGTGCCCGCGGCCAGCATCGTGATCGGCATGTACGCGGAGCGGCTCCTGATCGTCGTCCCGTCGCTGTCCCGCCGCGACGACCCGTTCATCTGGGCGAACTACTTCCCCACCTGGGTGGAGTTCTCCGTGATGGCGGGAGCCGCGGCGATGTTCGTCCTGCTGTACATGCTCTTCGCGAAATTCTTCCCCATCATGGCGATCAGCGACATCAAGGAGCGGCTCTTCCACGCCACCGACCGGACGATCGGGGGCGCCACGGTGGAGTCGATCGCGCAGGTCGAGGAGGAGGAGGAGGAGGCCCGCGCATGAGCACGGTCATCGTCGGGCTGTTCGACGGCGTGGAGGCGGCGGCGAGGGCCAGCCGTGCCCTCGGGGATCTCTCCCTGCCCCCCGGGAGCGTCACGACGCTCTCCGCCGTGCCGCTTCCGGACGGGGCGGTCGTCACGGATCCGCAGCCCATCCGGTTCCCGAGGATCGTCATCGCGGGATGGTTCATCGGGGCCGCGGCCGGCCTCGGGCTCACCCTGGCCACCTACCTGCTCTATCCGCTGGTCACCGGCGGGAAGACGATCGTCTCCATCCCTCCGACGCTGATCGTCACCTACGAGGTGGCGATGCTGGGCGCCCTGCTCGCCACGCTCTTCGGGGGCGGGCGGGAGATGCGATTGCTCCGCTACCCGCCGAAGGTGGTCCACGACCCGCGGATCCACGACGGGAAGATCGCCCTCTGCGTTCGCGTCGACGGGGAGGAGCAGGGGTTTCGGGTGACGGGCATCCTGAAGGCCGCGGGCGGCACGGACATCCGCGCCGAGGAGGGGGAGTTGTGAGAAGGGTCCTCCCCGTCGCCATCTCCATCGCCGTCGTCCTGCTGGCCGGGTGCGAGAAGCTCGACCGGAACATGTACGACAACCCGGCGTTCCGCC
>DASWBR010000178.1:0-12001 GCA_036390495.1 Candidatus Deferrimicrobiaceae bacterium
CAGCCAGTACCTCGGCGCGCCGATCCAGTAGTAGTGGTGCCCCGTGCCGGCCACGCCGGTGAACAGGAAGAGCCCGATCTCGATGTAGAGCCACTTCTCCACGACCTGCCGGTCCACGCCGGTCAGCTTCATCAGGATGAACGCCATGATCGCGCCGGTGACCAGCTCCCAGGCGCCTTCCACCCAGAGGTGGATCACCCACCACCAGTAGTACCAGTCGATGACGAGGTTCCGGTAGAAGGGGATGCCGAAGAGGTACAGCAGGGCGAGGAAGACGAGCCCCCCCAGCAGCGTCCCCTGGATGACCGTCCAGTTCCTCGCCTTCAGCATCGTCATGCCGACGTTGAAGAGGAAGATGAGGGCACCCACGACCACGACGAAATCGAGGGCCATCGGGATCTCCAGGAGCGGTCGCCCCTGGTTCCACCCGAAGAGGAAGCCGACCAGCGCCGTCACCCCCGTGACGAGGAGGGCGACCAGCTGGAACCACGCCAGCCCTTCCGAGTAGATCTCCGACTTCGTCTCCTCGGGGATGATGTAGTAGGTGCCGCCCATGAAGCCCAGCAGCATCCACAGCACGAGCAGGTTCGTGTGGAAAGCGCGCGCCGTGGAGAACGGGAAGACGTCGACGATCCCCTGCGGGACGGTGAAGGTGTAGTTGATCGCCAGCCACAGCCCCACCAGGACCTGGAGGACGAACAGCGGGAGCGCGGCGGCGAAGTACCAGTAGGCGATCTTCTGGGAACGGTATTCCATCGGGGCCTCCTTACTTCAGACCGGCGAGGAACCGGGCGACTTCATCCAGTTCCCGTTCGGACAGGTTGTCCTTCTGCGGCGGCATCTTGGAGTTCGGGTCGACTCCCTTCGGGTTCCGGACGTAGTTCCCGATCTCCTCCGCCGACATGCCCGCCCCGATCTTGTCCAGCGCGGGTCCGAACGTTCCGCCCGTCCCCTGCAGCGAGTGGCAGTTCATGCACCCCTTCGTCTGGAAGACCGCCGCGCCGGGGGACACCCCGACCATTGCCACCATCCGCTGCTCGCCGCGGGAGAGGCGCTTCCTGCTGTCCTGCGGGGGCCAGTCGTTGTTGTTCACCTCGCCCACCCATTTGAAAAAGGCGACGAGATCGTCGATCTCCCGGTCGGACACGTTCTGCTGCGGCATCTTCCTCGGGGAGTTGGCGAACGCCTTCTCGGGCGACTTCACCCGGAACCGGATCCCCTCCTCGCCGACCCGCTGGACCACCTTCGTCAGGTCCGGGGCGTAGTAGCCGCCGAAGCCCAGGATCGTGTGGCAGTCGTTGCAGTTGTACTTTTCGAACGCCCGTTTCCCTGCCACGACCTGGTCGGACAGCTTGTCCACGTTCGCCAGCGTCGCGACCTGCCGGTGCGTGTCCCAAGTCAGCCCCAGGAACAGGACCGTCGAGGACAGCGTCCCCAGCAGGAAAATCCAGAAGGCGGTCTTCTTGGTCATCCGTCTCCTCCCGATGTTGCGGCGTTCCGTCTCCGCCGCCCTTGCGCATGGGTTGCCGTCCGCCGCGCCGCGAATTCCGAACCGGTGGAAGGAATGGTATCCGTCCATCGTCCCACCGCGCATTGACGCAGGTCAAGCGGGGAAAAAACGGGCCGGATAATTTATAAAACCATGTATCATTTGGGGAAACACCGCCGGGAGGGATTTCCATGCGGAAGCTGATCGCGGGGATACACCGTTTCCAGAAACAGTACCGGGACGTGCACTGGGAGTTGTACAAGCGGCTCGCGGAACATGGGCAGTTCCCCGAGGCGCTGTTCATCACCTGCTGCGATTCCCGGGTTGATCCCCTGCAGATCACGCACGGACAGCCGGGCGACCTCTTCATCCACCGGAACATCGGGAACTTCGTCCCTCCGTACATCGGGGACCCGCTGGACGACACGGGGGTGGCGGCGACCGTGGAGTACGCGGTGGAGCACCTCGAAGTGCGGGACATCATCGTGTGCGGCCACTCCGACTGCGGGGCGATGAAATCCCTGTACAAGGACCGGTCGAAATTCTCCGGAACCCCCCACATCGCCCGGTGGCTGGCGCACGGAGACCGGACGCTGGCGGTGGTGGAGGGCAACTACCCGGGCCTCTCCCGGGAGGAGCGGTACGAAATCACCGCCCAGGAGAACGTCCTCGTCCAGATGGAGAACCTGCGGACCTACCCCGTCGTCCAGAAAGCGGCCCGCGAGGGGAAACTCCACGTCCACGCGTGGTTTTTCGACATCGGAACCGGGACGGTCTTCCAGTACGTCCCCGGGAAGGAGCAGTTCGAGCCGATCCGGGAGGAGGGGCACTGATTGCGGGGGAAAGCGCCCGCTCGCTTCGCCGTCCGGACGCTTCCCGTTCTGGTCGCGACGGCGTGCCTCGCCTTTGCGGGCTGCACCCCTTCCGCCATCCGGATCCCTGCAGGGGAGGCGGAAACCCTTCGCAAGATCGCGGTGGTCCCGATGGAATCGCCCAGGACGTTTCCCGATAGTTCCTTCTTCTTCCGCTATCACGGCGGGCCGATTCACATTGCGGAGGAGCACGACAACGGCGTCCTTCCGCCGGACTCCCAGCCGGTCCTGCTGGACGGCCTGATGGTCTTCGTGCGGCCTCCGCGGGCGGACGCCGGAGGGTCCGGACCCGCGGAACGGTTCGAGAGAGCCCTGGCGGGCCCCCGCACGCGATGGGTTCCTTCGGCAGACCTTGCGGAAGCCGCCGCGCGGATGCTCCGGGAAGGGGGGAGGGATGCGACCGCGATCCGGGAGATCGCGCGCATCCCCGGGGTCTCGGGCCGGGGGCCCGGTGGAATCCCGCGGGACGGGTATACCCCCCTTTCCGACTGGTACGGAAAGGACCCCGATCCCCTGGACCTCGAGGGGTACCGTGACCGGGGGGTGCAGGCCGTGCTGGTGGTCGCCTGCAAGCATGTCTTCACCTTCTACAACCGGATCACGGTCGTCCTGTGGGCAAAGCTGGTCGATCCGGCGGATGGACGCGTCTTCGGCAGGACGGAGGCAACAGGGAAGGGAGAAGCGGCGGCGTATTCTCCCGACCAGTTCCCCGGCCAGTTCCGCTCCGCCTCCGGTCAGGCCGTCGAAAATGCGCTGAAGGAGATAGGGCTTGTCCGGTAGGCGCCTCCTTCTTTGTTCCGCGTTCCTCTTCCTGCTTCCGGGGTGCGCGATCCCCGTCGTGCAGAAATGCGACGGCTGGCTCCAGCAGGGAGGAAGGTGCATCGACCCGGAAACGCTCTCCTTCATCGTTCCCGGGCAGACGACGAAAGACGACGTGATCCGGCGGATCGGGCTGCCGACCAGGGTTCAGCGCGGCGCGACGGTATACGGGTACGACTGGGAGATGGCGTCGTGGTTCGTCATCACCTTCAGCAACAGCGTGGTCAGCAACAAGCATCACCTCCTGTGGGTCGTGTTCGATGAACGGGGCCGCGTGGTGCGGCACGAGGAGCGGGAGGGGCATTACCTCCCCTGGCTGGAGATCCCCCCGGAATCCCCCCCGTCGGCGGACAACGTCGCCCGGCCGGTCCCGCCGCCGGAATGACGGTCTGCATGGGAAAAGGTAAGGGGAAACCGCAGAGGCAGCAGAAGAATCAAACGCAAAAATGCGAAATGTAATGAAGGAGCCGGGCCTGCGCCCGTAACCCGCTGGACCTTAACAGGGAACTGCAGGAATGACGGAATACCGAATCGAGAAGGACTCGATGGGAGAGGTCCGGGTGCCCGCCGGGGCGTATTACGGCGCCCAGACGCGGAGGGCGGCGGAGAACTTCCCGGTGAGCGGGCAGCGGATGCCGATGCCGGTGGTCCGCGCCGCGGCGCTGATCAAGGGGCTCGCCGCGGAGGTCAACGCCGGGCTGGGGCTCCTTCCCCCGCCGGTGGCGGAGGCGATCTCCCGCGCCGCCCGGGAGGTCCTCGAGGGGCGGTTCGACGACCAGTTCGTCGTGGACGTCTTCCAGACCGGCTCCGGCACCTCCACGAACATGAACGTGAACGAGGTGCTTTCCAACCGGGCGAACGAACTGCTGGGAAAACCTCTCGGCGGGAACGACCCGGTGCACCCGAACGACCACGTCAACCGGTGCCAGTCCAGCAACGACGTGATCCCCTCGGCGATCCGCATCGCCGCGCGGCGGGAGCTGTCCGACCGGCTGATCCCGGCGCTCGAGGCGCTGCGGGGCGCCCTCGCGGGGAAGGCGGCGGAATTTTCCGACGTCCTGAAGATCGGGCGCACCCACCTGCAGGACGCCGTGCCCGTCACCCTCGGGCAGGAGTTCTCGGGGTACGCCTCGCAGATCGACCACGGGATCCGGCGGGTCCGGGCGACTTTCGCCGACCTCGAGGAGCTGCCGCTGGGCGGTACCGCCGTAGGGACGGGGCTCAACGCCCACCCGGAGTTCGGGGCGCGGACGATCGACGCGATCGCCCGGGCGACGGGGGTCCCGTTCCGGCCCGCGGAGAACCGGTTCGAGGCGATGGGGGCGCAGGACCCGCTGGTCTCGGCCAGCGGCGCGCTGAAGGGGGTCGCCGCGTCGATGATGAAGATCGCCCACGACGTGCGGCTCCTGTCCTCGGGACCGCGGTGCGGGATCGGGGAGATCGGCCTCCCGTCCCTGCAGCCGGGCTCCTCGATCATGCCGGGAAAGGTCAACCCCGTGATCCTCGAGGTGGCGATCCAGGTCGCCGCGCAGGTGGTGGGGAACGACGCCGTGGTCACGCTCGGCGGGAGCCTGGGGGTGCTCGAGCTGAACGTGATGCTCCCCGTGATGGCCCGCAACCTGCTGGAGTCGGCCTCCCTCCTCTCCGCCGCCGCGGACCTGCTCGCCACGCGGTGCGTCCAGGGGATCGCGCCGAACCGGAAGCGGTGCTCGGAGCTGATCGAGCAGAGCCTCGCGATGGTGACCCCGCTGGCCGTGCGCATCGGGTACGACCAGGCGGCGGAACTGGCCCACGAGGCGTACCACGGCGGGAAGACGATCCGGGAACTCCTCCTCCAGAAGGGGATTCTTCCTCCGGAGGAGGTCCGAAAGGTCCTGGACGCTGGTAGAATGGTGTAAGGATGGACACGGTAACGCACGGTTTGACCGGCTGGCTCGTTTCCCGGGCCATGCCGGACGGGTGGAACCGGAAAGAGGCGACCGCCGCGGTGACGCTGGGGGCGGTTCTGCCGGACGCGGACCACGTGGTCTCCCTGGTGGGCGGGAGCGAGATGTACGTCCGTTTCCACCGGGGGCTCTCCCACTCGCTCCTCGGGGTCACCGTGTCGTCCCTGCTGGTGGCACTGCTGTTCGCCCGCTTCGGGACGTGGAAGGACCGGAAGCGGCTCTTCCTGCTCACTCTCCTCGGGCAGCTCTCGCACATCGTGCTGGACCTTCTGAACGCCTACGGGACGCAGGTCCTGCAGCCGTTCTCCGACGCCCGTTTCTCCCTGGACCTGCTGTTCGTCGTGGACCTGGTGTTCACCGGAATCATCCTCGCGGGGATCGCCCTGTCGCGGGGAGGGCGCGCGTCCCGGGCGCGGGTCGCGCTGGCGGTCCTCGCGGGGTACGTCGGGACGGCGGCGCTGATCCACGCCCGCGCCGTGGACGTCGTGCGGGACGCCGCCGTGCGGTCCGGGGTTCCGGTGGTTTCGGCGCAGGCGTTGCCGCGCCTCCCCACGGTGGAGTTCCCCGACCTCGACCGGGTCGGCTTCGCCACCCCCGCCGCGGCCGCGCAGCCGTCGGCCCGGCGGGAGGAGGGCGGGACCGCCATCCCCTTCCCGGCGGGGCCGTTCGCGTGGGACGGCTTCATCGACGACGGGAGGACGTACCTCCGGGCGAGGATCGAGCCGATCACGGGGGAGCTGGAGTGGAGGGAGAGGGTGTTGCGGGGATCCGACGTGCCGGAGGTGCGGTCGCTGCGGGGGATGTCGGACGTGGAAACGTACCTGTGGTTCGCCCGCTTCCCCGTCGCCAGCGTGAACGCCGTTCCCGGCCGCACGGAAGTGACGTTCCACGACATGCGGTTCGACGGCATGGCCGGGCGGCGCCAGCCGTTCCGGCTCCGGGTGATCGAGTCCCCGGGCGAACCCCCCAGCGCCCGCTGGGGGGGGTAGCCGGGCCCGTTACCCCGAAAGCGTCCCGAAGAGGGCGTCGACGACCTCCGGGTCGAACGCCCCTCCCCGCATGATCCCGAGCAACCGGACCGCCTCCTCGCGGTCGTACCCCTTCGCGTAGGGACGGTCCGCGGTCACGGCGTCGAAGACGTCCGCAACCGCGACGATCCGCGCCGCGAGGGGGATCCCGGTCCCGCTCGCTCCTGAGGGGTAGCCGCGGCCGTCGAACCGCTCGTGGTGGTGGAGCAGGATGTCGGCGACCCCGTCGGGGAGGCCGGCGTCCCTCGCCACCTCGGCTCCCCAGCGCGCGTGCCGCTTCACGACCTCGAACTGCTCCGGCGACAGCTTCCCGGGGTGGTTGAGAATCTCCTCCGGGACACCGATCTTCCCGCAGTCGTGCAGCCAGGCGCCGCACCGGAGAACGCCGGCTGTTTCCACGGGCACGCCGAGGGCCGAGGCGATCTTCCGGCACGTGTCCGCCACCCGGTCGCAATGGCCCCGGGTGTACGGGTCCCGGAGTTCGACCTCCTGGGCCACGGAGCGGAGGACCTCCTCGTCCTTCCCCCGGAGGGCCCGCACCAGCCGGAACCGTTCCAGGGCGTTCCCGACGGTGGCCCGCGCCGCTTCCCGGTCGAACGGCACGGGGAGGGATTTGTAGATCCGCCCGTCGCCGACGGCCCGGGCGGTCTCGGCGTCCGGTCCGCGCGAAAGGCCGATCCGTACCGATTCGGGGGAGAGGTACCGGACTTCCCGGAGGAACTCCTCGCTTTCCCCTTCCGCCGTGTTCCACCCGCCGAGGACGACGTGGACGGGCACGCCCCCGGGGAGAAGGGAGAGCCCCCCCGGGCCCGAGGCGGCGGTCAGGACTTCGTGGCCGACCCCGGCGAGGAACGTCTCGAGGGATCGGAGGACCCCGGCGTCCCCGTCGACGACCAGGATGCGGACCGTCTCGCCCATGTCACGCCTCCTCGACGATCGGTATCCGGACCGTGAAGGTCGACCCTTTCCCCACCTCGCTCCGGACCGAGATGTCCCCGTTGTGCCGGTACACGTTGTCCAGGGCGATGCTCAGGCCCAGTCCCGGCCCCGCGCCGGCCTCCCGCGTGGTGAAGAAGGGATCGAAGATGCGGAGGAGGTCCTCTTCCGGGATCCCGCACCCCGTGTCGGCCACCGAGACGCAGAGGGACCCGTCCTCCTTCCACGAGCGCACGGAGACGACACCCTTCCGCTCGATGGCGTGGGCCGCGTTGACGAGGAGGTTCCGGAACACCACGTCCATCCGGCCCGGGTCGCAGCGGGTGAGGGGGATTTCCCCGAGTTCCAGCCGCAAGGTGATGGGGGGCCGCAACTCGGTTTCCGCGAGCCGGACCGCGCGGCGCACGCATCCGTTGATGTCCTCCCTCCGGAATCCGCTCTCGTCCGTGCGGGTGAATCCCTTCAGGTCCGCGAGGACGCCGAGGATCCGCTCCGTCCCCTCGAGCGACTCCCGGATCAGGTCCTCCAGGTCCGGCAGGAGGTGGTCGATCCGGTGGTGGGCCCGTTTCCGCCGCACCTGCTCGACGAGCTCCGCCTTCGCCCCCGCGGCGATGCATTCCGACTGCGCCGAGAGGAAGTCGGAGAACCTCGCGAGATGCTTCCCCAGCGCGAGGAGGTTGCTCCGGATGATCCCGGCCGGACCGCCGGTCTCCCGCGCCACCCCCGCGGCGAGCCACCCGATGGAGGCCAGCTTCTCCTGCCGGACGATGTCCGCCTGCTCCCTACGGAGGACCTGCATCGCCTCGTCGTCCTCCCGCGCCAGTTCGCTCGCCCGCTCGAAACCGCTTTCCATCGTCCACGCCACGCCGGAGGCGATTTCGTTCCGGTCGAAGAACCGGTCGACGCGGAGCGCGCACGCCTCCGCCTCCTCCGGGGGAAGGCCTACGGCCCGGACCCGCTCGAGGAAGGAGCGGCGGAGGGACTTCAGGATCCCGAGGTAGATCCCGAGGGGCATCCCGGCGAGCCGGTGCTTTCGCGCCTCCACCACGCCGAAGGCGCAGAGGCCGTCGTCGCGGCCCACGTCGTCCGCGGTGAGGCCGGCCGGAGAGGGGGAATGGCGGAGGGACTGCACGAGGGAACCGGAGAAGCCGCGCACCACGGGACGCCAAACCTCGGCGTCGTGCGGGGCGTAGCGGAAGTAACCGTTGTCCCTCGCGTGGGACAGGAACGCCGAAAGGATCCGTTCCTCCCCGAGGAGGATGAGGTCGATGAGCGGCGTCACCCCCACAGGATAGCATTTAGGGGGACACTCTTCGATCTATCCTCCGGGGATGGAGGGGAGGGTGTCCCCCGCCACTACTCCAGCCTGTACACCACGGGAGTGATGATCTCCGCCTCCGCCGGGGGCTTCGGGAACGGGGCGGCGTTCCGGACCGCCTCGACCGCGCCGCGGTCCAGCGCCGTATGACCCGAGCCGCGGACGATCCGCACGTCGCGCACCGAGCCGTCCGCCAGAACGAGGAAGGCGACCACGACCTTCCCCTCCCACCCCATCTTGCGCGCCATGGGCGGATAGGAGATCCCCTGCTGGATGGCGTCCCGGATGTAGGCGTAATGTCTCTCCAGGTACCGTCCCCGGGCCTGCGCGCGCGCCTCCCCGGGTCCTTCCGTCCCCTCCCCGGTCCCCGGCGTCGCGCGGGAGGACGGCGCGCCGGACGACGTCCCTTGCGGAGAGCCCGCCCCGGCGGGTACGGAAACCGGGACGGCCGCGATCCCCCCCGGAGGGCCGCCCGGGCCCGGGGCGGGTGCGGAACGCTCCGCCCCCCCGGCTATCCCCGGCGGAGCCGGAGGGGGGACCGCGGCCTGCACGACGCGCGGCATTGCGGGAACGGACGAGGTCGGTTCCGCGACCGGCTGGACGGCCCGGGACTCCGGGACGGGAACCGGCACGGGGGGAAGCGGGGGCTGGACGGGGAGGGCGGCCTGAGCGGATTCCGGCCGGGCGGGTGCCGGGGTCCGTCGCCCTTCTCCTGCCGGCCGCGGCACGGAGGCGGTTTCCGGCCCCGTGCCCCCTTCCAGGGTTAGGTCGACCACGATCGGATCCCCCGACGGCGGGATGGCGGAAATCGCGTAGAGCGCCCCCGCCCCGACGGCGACGTGCAGCAGGATGGAGCCGCAGAGGCCGAGCAGCGAACCTCTCGTGGCCGACCACGTGGAGGGTTCGTGCCCCGGTCCCCAAAAGATCCCGGGCTCTGTCGCTTCCTCCAGCCAGTTCATCGCGGCCGGTTTCCCTCCCCGGCGTGGCCCCGGGCGGGACCGCAGCTTCGCCGCGGCCCCGCCTCCGGACGGTCGTCAGAACGCATATTGCAGGTTCGCGTAGAGCGTCACCCCCGGTTCGGGGACCTTCACCCCGGCGGCGTAAGGGTCACGGAGGTACGATAAGTATTCAGTGTAATATTTATCGAAGAGGTTTTTCACTCCCGCGAAGAGCTTCAGCCCCTTGTACTGGCAGCCGGCCTTCAGGTTGACGATCGCCCACCCCGGCGTCGGCTGCTCCTGGACCTGCGGGTCCGTCCGATCCTGCCTGGCGCTGGCCACCCACTCCACCTCCCCGAAGTACGCCTCCACGTCGTACCGGAGGGAAAGCCCCCCCATCAGCGGCGGGATCTCGGGGAGGTTGATGTCGTAGGTGTCGTTCTTCCCCCGGGTGTAGGAGATTCTCCCGGAAGCGTACAGGTTCCACGGGAGGGAAACCCGTGCCGACGCCTCGCCCCCGTAGATCGTTGCGTCGACGTTCTGGTACGTCTTCACGTTGTCCTGTGCGGGCGGCACCGGGACGATCGCCCGGGTGTACGTGGTGACGATGTAGTCGGAGAGGTCGCTGTAGTAGACCGCGATCTTCGCGAGGACCTTCCCGGTGGAATATTTCAGGGCGAGGTCCGCCTCGTTGTTCTTGACCGGCACCAGGTTCGGGTTCCCGCTGGTCCCGTTGCTCATCGCGGTGCCGCCGAGCGCGAAGTACCGTTCCTGCGGGTCCGGCACGCGCGTCCCGTGCCCGAGGCCGAGGAACATGGAGAAGGCGTTCGAGAAGGCGTAATCCATCTGGATGTTCCCGGACAGCTGCGTGTCGGTGTGGTGCAGGTCCAGGTCCGGGCCGTAATAGATCGAGTAGAACGCCGAGCGGTCGATCCCGGGGGAGGAGTTCGTCGTGTCCAGACGGAGCCCCACGGTCAGCCGCGCCGCGGGGGAGAGCGCGTGGCGGTGTTCCCCGTACAGGCCGAAGTTCACCATCGTGACGTCGGGGATGGAGGCGGTGTCGACGTATGGGGCCCCTCCGGTTCCTCCCCGGGTCGTGGTGGCGTCCCAGCCCCGCATGTAGAAGTCCACGCCGAACGTCGTTTCGCCGAATCCGGCGACCGTCCCCTCCGCCTTCCCGCCGGATATCCGCGACTCTGCGTACGTACGCATGCTGTACGGCCGGGAGAGGCTCCCCACCGGCGCCCCCGAGACGCAGCGGGCGGCGTTGTCGGTGGAACTGCACCGCTTCGTGTCGTCCATGTCGTGCTTCACCTGGTTCCAGAAACCCTGCAGCTTCGCGTTCCGCAGCACCCCGACGTCGTTCGCCGTGAACACGGCGTTCAGCCGGTCCGTGTCGTCGTAGACGGCGTCCATGAACAGGTACGGGTACAGGACGTCGTCCGCCCCCTGCCGGGCCCAGGAGACCTCGAGGAGGGAATCCTTCCCCGTCCGGACGCTCCCCTTGGCCCACCCCGTCAGGATGTCGTATGCGGCCGAGTCCCGCTCGCCCGGGCGGTAGTTGTTCCCGACCTTCGGGTAGACGAGATCCGTGAACCGCTTCCCGTCCCCCGACTCGTACGGCTTGCTGTACTTGTAGGCTACCCCGCCCAGGAGCCCTGCGTCCGCCCCGCCGTACGACAGGACGCCGGACGCCTCGACGCTCTCGAACGACCCGTAGCCGAGGTTCACCTCCCCGTGGGCGCCGGGCGCGACCGGACGGGTGCGGACGTCCACCATCCCGCCCATGCTTCCCGGGTTCCAGACGTCGTAGGGGCCCTTCTTCACCTCCACCACGTCGATCTCGGCGTAGTCGAGGTGGAACGAGGGCGGGTCCATCCGGTTGGGACAGGCGCCGTGCAGCCTCGCGCCGTCGATCAGGACGTTGATGTTGTCGCGCTGGAAGCCGCGGATCACGATGTCGTTCGCGATGCCGCCCTTGCGGACCTTGCAGGCGTTCCCGCTGTCCTCGAGCGCCTCCCCGATGTCGTGGGCGGGGTTCTCGCGGACCTCGCGGACCTCCAGGCTCTCCGTGCGGCTTTCCTTCCTTCCCTTCACCTCGATCTCCTGCAGGACCTGCGGGTCCGCCGCCGGCGCCGGGAGCGCCGCGAGCAGGAGCCAGCAGGGTATCAGCCACAACGCGGAACGGGTCATGGGTGGTCTCCTGGCATGGATGAGCGTGTCCGGCCGATCCCGCGGTTGCCGGTTCGCCCGGGCACGGATTCCTTCCGGAACCGATGGTGTGCGGGAGAAAGCGGAACTCAGGCGGGGGGTGCGCGGCTTTCCTTGTGATCGAGGACGACGGTCAGCCGGGAGAACGCCGGGTCGACCACACGGAGGGGGACGGAGGCGAGGTCCCCGCGGACCGCCTCCGGAAGGTCCCGGCTCCCGGCGATCGAGGAGACGGTGTAGCTGAGGCAGTACGGGACGCGGACGTGCCGGAGGGAAGCGCTTCCCTTTTCGTTCGTCCCCGGCCCGGCCGGCGGGTCCTTGCCCGGGCTGGCACAACACGGGTGGCGCTGGGGGGAGTTGTCTTCGGAGGGGACGCTGCAGGAGGAGCCGGAAGGGAGGCGTTCCGGCGCCATGCTGTAGGCGTACAGGGTGATGTTGCGGTAC
>DASWBR010000179.1:0-7291 GCA_036390495.1 Candidatus Deferrimicrobiaceae bacterium
TGCACGTTGCGATGCTGCTTTCCAGCCCCTACTGGCAATCCCGCCCGACCACCCGGGACGACATCGTGCAAATCGATATCGCGGAGATGCCGAAGGAGGAAATCCCGCAGATCCCCGAAGCCGCCGTGCGGGCGCCCGAGGCGGTCCCGCCCCCCCCGCCCCGGCCGAAGGCCGCGCCCGCGGAGGCGGCTCCGTCCGCGGAACCACCCCCCACCCGGGAGGCCATCCGGGAGAGAGTGGCCTCGCAGGGAATCCTCCGGATGCTGGGCGGAAAGACCGACCCCCTTCCGGCCATCCGGGTCCCGTCCGATCTGCGCCCAGCACCCCCGAAAGCGACGGCGTCGCCCGGGGATTACGCGCCGAGGGCCGCGGAAGAAGGCGGGAAGGCGAAGAACCCGGGGATCGATCGCCAGCTCGCCGCGACATCCCGCGCCCCGAAAGCGATGTCCTCCCAGACGTTCCGGACCGACACGGGGCTGGAGGCCGAGGTCAGCGGCGCCGCGGAGGAACCGTCCCGCTCGTTCCAGGCGATCGCCGCCACGGTGAAGCAGTACCAGAGCGGGATCAAGTACGTGTACAACCGGGAACTCCTCTCGAACCCGAACCTCGGCGGAAAGATGCTGGTAGCCTTCGTGATCCAGCCGGACGGCAGCGTCGACTCCGTGGAGGTCCGGCAGAGCACCCTGAACTGGCCCGCGCTGGACGAGGCGGTGAGGAAGCGGATGCAGCACTGGAAATTCCCCCGCTCCCCCGGCGGCCCGGTTCGCGTGGTCTTCCCGTTCGTCTTCCACCCGGAGATGTGAGAGCCGCATGAGGAGCCTTCTCGCCGTTCCGGTCCTCCTCCTTGCGACGTCCGCAACCCTGTTTCCCGCCGAATTGCCGCGGGAGGGAACCGCCACCGTCGCGGAACGGCTCGCCCGGATCGAGCGGATCCTGTGGGATCGGGACGCCGGGGCCGTCCCGATCCTCCGGGAGTGGGCGGCCAGTGACGAAAGCGACCGGGTCCGGGAGCGCTCCATCGGCGCGCTCGCAACTTTGCGGGACAACAGGAACCCCCGCGTCTACTTCGACCGGCTCTCCTCGGACCCCTCCCCGAGGGTCCGCAGGGCCGCCGCGGACGCCATCGGTATACTCGCCATCCCGGTGGACCGGGCGGATCGCCTGTCGACCCCGCTCCGGAAGGACCCCGACCCGATGGTGCGCGCCGAGTGCGCAAGGGCCATCGGAAGGACGGGGGACCGGCAGGCGTTTCCCCATCTCCTGATCGCGCTGGGACAGGACTCCTCCCCGGAGGTGCGCGCGCTCTGCGCGGAAGCCCTGATGACGCTGAAGGTCGCGGAATCGGTCGAGGTCCTCCGGATCGCCGCGCTCCAGGACCGCTCCCCGCTGGTCCGCGTGTACGCCGTCCGCGCGCTCGTCGCCCTCGATCCCCGCTCTTCCGCAGAAACGTTCCGGACCGTGTGGGAGCTGGCCACCGAGGCGGACCTGCGGACGGCGGCGTACGAGGGGATGTTGCAGACGGCGGAGGCCGGCTCGTGGATCGAGTCCGGCCTGCAGGACAAGGATTCCCATGTACGGTACCTGGCGTTCCACGCCTGGCAATCCGGGCTGAAGAGTACCCTCCCCGGCACGCGTCCGACGAGGAATTCCAGCGAGGTACTGCGTCTGGAGACATTCCTCAAAGATCCCCTCCGGGGAATCCGCGAGGGCGCCCGCCGGTCCCTCGAAAATCTGGATTACCGGGTCGTGGAGAAGGGGAACGCCTACGTCATCGCCGTGGAGGAGTGACCCTCTCCTCCCCCCCGTCCGCCCCCCCTGTACGGAACCCTTCGCGCGCGGGATCGCCGGCAACCGCCATTCGCGGCACGGACGTTGCTCCGGTCCGCGTCCGTCCAGTCCCTGAAATGGAACGACGCCTTTCCCGGGGAGGTGCCCCGCTTGCTCGTCCGCGCCCTTTCCTTCGCCGTGATCGGGGTGGAAGCCGTCCCGGTCGAGGTCGAGGCCGACATCACCCAGGGGTTGCCCGCCTACACGGTCGTCGGGTTGCCCGGAGGGGCCGTCCGGGAAAGCGGCGACCGGATCCGGACGGCGGTCCGGAATTCGGGGTTTCCCTTCCCGGGGCGAAAGGTCACCATCAACCTGGCGCCCGCGGATCTGCGAAAGGACGGTTCCCTCCTCGACCTGCCGATCGCCCTCTCGGTCCTTTGCGCCGAGGGGGTCCTGCCGGGGGATGCACTGGGGGAGTGGGTGATCGCCGGGGAACTGTCGCTGGACGGCGCCGTGCGCCCGGTGCGCGGGGCGCTCTCGCAGGCCCTGCTCGCCCGGGAACGCCGGATCCCGGGGGTGATCACGCCGCTCGGCAACGGGGAGGAAGCGGGGCTCGTCCCCGGGGTTCGCGTTGCTGCCGTCCGCACGTTGCGGGAGGCGGCGGCAATCCTCGCCGGGGAAGGTTCCCCGGACACCGCCCCGGCGGGGCGGGCCGGCGGCGCCGCGCCCGCCCTTTCCCGGCTCCCCGACCTCTCCGAAGTGACCGGACAGGCGGTCGCCCGGAGAGCGCTCGAGATCGCGTCGGCGGGATGCCACGCGCTGCTGCTGATCGGTCCGCCCGGCTGCGGAAAGACGATGCTCGCGGAGCGGATGCCCGGCATCCTCCCGGACCTCACCCCCCGCGAGGCTCTCGAGGCGACCAGGATCTACAGCGCCGCCGGCGAGCCGCCGTGGCCGCGCCCGCTCCTGCGCCGCCCTTTCCGGGCGCCCCACTGCTCCGTCTCGCCGGCCGGCCTGTTCGGGGGCGGAAACCCTCCCAGGCCCGGCGAAGTCTCCTTCGCCCACCGCGGGGTCCTCTTCCTGGACGAGTTCTCGGAGTTCCGGCCCGACGTGCGGGAGGGATTGCGCCAGCCCCTCGAATCGGGCGAGATCCGGATTTCCCGCGCGGGACACCGGTACCGGTTTCCTTGCCGTTTCCTGCTGCTGGCCGCCTCCAATCCGTGCCCGTGCGGGAACGCGGGACACCCGAAGAGGGTTTGCCGCTGCTCCCCGGGGGAGATCGGGCGGTTCCGTCGGAAATTCTCCGGCCCCCTTCTCGACCGGATCGACCTCGCGGTCTCCGTCGTCCCGCTCGCCGCGGACGCGTGGTCCGGAGACGGCGCCGGGGAACCTTCCGGCGAGGTGCGGGAGAGGGTGGTCGCCTGCCGGGCCGTCCAGGAGGACCGGTACGAAGGACGCCCGCACCGGACGAACGGGACGATCCGGGCGTCGACCTCCGAACTCCTGCGGGAACTGTCCCCAGAGGCGCGTGCGTTCCTCGGCCGGGCCGCGGAGCGGCTCTCCCTGTCCGGAAGGGCGGTCGGGAAGGCGTGCCGCGTGTCGCGTACCATCGCGGACCTCGCTGGGGAGCGGCGGGTTTCCCTGCCGCACGTCGCGGAGAGCCTCCAGTACCGGTTTCCGGAAGTCGACGGGGAGCCGGCCGGTCCGCCGGTGTGAGGGAAACGGCCTACAGTCGGTCGGCGATGTCCCAGAACACCTTCTCCACGTAATTGCGGAAGCCGTGGATGAAGGCGCAGCGGCGGTGAAACATGGCCAGGGAACCGCAGAAGTAGAGGCCGGGGACGCTGGACTCCCCCACGGGCGAGATGAAGGGGAACCCTTCCGCGTCCGTCCTCACCGTCCCCCCCTCCACCGGAAAGGACCGGGGACGGTACCCCGTGGCACAGAGGATCCAGTCGAACGTCTCCTCCGCTCCGCTGCGGAACCGCACGAGGCGATCCGACACCGAAACCGCCGGATCCCCCTCCCGGAGCGCCAGGATCCGGAACCGGATGAGCTCCTTGAGGACGCTCTCCGAGGAGCCGCGGATGTGGTCCAGCTCCCCCGTCTCGCTGAAATACCGCATCGGCCCGCGGGTGCAGAGGGTCACCCGCGCGGTGCCCGCCAGTTCCACGCAGATCTCCGCTGCGGAGTTCCCGCCGCCGATCACCAGCACCCGCTTCCCCTCGTACGCCATGCAGTTCACGAAGTCGCTCGAGTGGAGGACGCAGGGGTTGCCGGAAATCCCCGGGACATCCGGGTACCGGGGGGCCGTGGTTCCCCCCGTCGCGACCACGAGGAAACGGCAACCGATCTCGCCGTCGCCCGTGGATACCGCGAACCCCCCGGGCACCACCCGCGCCGCCGCCGCGGCCGTCCGCTCCGACACCGCGATCCGGTTCTCCCGGGCGAACGCGTCCACGTAGCAGAGGAAATCCTCGCGGGTGGGGAATGGACGGCGCACGCCCGGCAGGGCCCAGATGGGGTGCCGGAGGGTGAGGGAGGTCCAGTCGGTCCCGGGGACGCCGGGGGAGAGAAGAATGAGGCCGGGACGCATGTCGCGCCACGTCTGGCCGATCTTCCCGCGCTCCAGGGTCCGGTAGCCGATTCCGTGCTCCTGGAGGTATAGCGACAGGAGGATCCCCGCGGGGCCTCCTCCCACGATGACGACGTCCTTCATCCGGGACCTTTCCGGGGCCGCTGGCGCGGGCCCAAGGGTACTATATCCCAAGGGCGGCGGTTTTCCCAGCGGGGGGTTTTCGCAGTTGACACGGGAAACCTCTTTCCCTATAGTAGTTTGTTCTTATCGAACCGGATGGAGGGCGATGCCATGTACGCCGTTGTCCGCACGGGGGGGAAGCAGGTCCGCGTCTCCCCCGGCGACGTGATCAACGTGGAGAAGCTGCCGGTCGAGGCCGGCGCGACCGTGGAACTCACCGACGTCCTGATGGTCTCCACGGACCAGGGGACGACCGTGGGGACGCCCACCGTGAGCGGCGCCGCCGTGGTGTGCCGGGCGGTGCGCAACGGGAAGGCCCGGAAAATCCTCGTGTACCGGTACAAGCGGCGCAAGGGGTTCGCGCGGAAGCAGGGGCACCGCCAGCCGTTCACGACCCTCTCCGTAACCGAGATCCGGGTCGGCTGACCCGGGGACAAGGGGAAACAGCATGGCGCACAAGAAAGGCGTAGGCAGCTCCCGAAACGGCCGGGACAGCCACAGCAAGCGACTCGGCGTGAAGCGGTTCGGCGGACAGGCCGTCACCGCGGGCTCCATCCTCGTCCGCCAGCGGGGGACCGCCGTCCACCCCGGCGCGAACGTCGGGATCGGGAAGGACCACACCCTCTTCGCGCTGATCGACGGGGTGGTGCAGTACGACCGCATGGGGAAAGACCGCAAGAGGGTTTCCGTCCTCTCCGCTTCCTGACGTCTTTCCGTTCATGCACTTCATCGACGAAGCCACGATCACCGTCCGTTCGGGGGACGGCGGCCGCGGCTGCGTCAGCTTCCGGCGGGAGAAGTTCGTCCCCCGCGGGGGGCCCGACGGCGGGAACGGGGGGGACGGGGGAAGCGTCCTCCTCGAGGTGAGCCCGCACCTCTCCACCCTCCTCGATTTCCGGTACCGCAACCTGTTCAAGGCGAAGCGCGGCCAGCACGGCATGGGAAAGAACATGCACGGGAAGAACGCCCCCGACCTCCGGATCGCCGTTCCCCCGGGGACGGTCGTCCGCGACGAAGCGACGGGGGAGACGCTGGCCGACCTGGTGCGCCCGGGCGAGACGTTCCTCGCCGCCGGCGGCGGGCGGGGCGGGCGGGGGAACTCCGCATTCACCTCTCCCGTGAACCAGGCCCCCGACCGCGCGGAACCGGGGGGGACGGGGAGCGAGCGCTGCCTGCGGCTCGAGCTCAAGCTCATCGCCCGGATCGGGCTGGTGGGGCTTCCCAACGCGGGGAAATCCACCCTGCTCTCCCGCATTTCCCGCGCGCGACCGAAGATCGCGGATTATCCCTTCACGACTCTCTCCCCGGTGCTGGGGGTGGTCCGCCACCGCGACGAGGAGTTCGTCGTGGCCGACCTTCCGGGGCTGATCGAGGGGGCCCACCGGGGCGCCGGGCTGGGGCACCGGTTCCTGAAGCACGTCGAGCGGACGGAAGGGCTCGTTCACGTCGTCGACGCGGGACAGGAGCCTGCCCGGATCGTGGACGCGTACCGGACCGTTCGCGAGGAACTGGAGCGGTTCCGGCCGGAACTGTCGTCCCGCCCGACCCTCCTGGCCTTCAGCAAGATGGACCTCCCGGGGGCGAGGGAGAATGCCGGGGAGGCGAGGCGGGCCATCGGTCACCCCGAAGGGGAGACCCATTACATCTCCGCGGTCACCGGCGAAGGCCTGGAGAGGCTTCTCGACGGTCTCGTGGAGCTTCGAAGGAGGCAACCGCATGGCGTCTGAACGCGCCCGCGGAGGACTCGCGGTCCCGGACCGCCGGGCGATCCTCTCCTCCCGGCGGTTCCGCCGCGTCGTGGTGAAGCTGGGGAGCGGGATCGTCGCCGATCCGGAAACCGGCCTCCGGGAGTCCGCGATCCGCGCCCTCGCCGCCCAGGTCACCGCTCCCGGGGCCGGGATCTCCTTCGTCATCGTCACGTCCGGGGCGATCGCGGCGGGAAGGAGGAAGCTGGGCATGGCGGAGCGGCCGCGCACGGTCTCCCTCAAGCAGGCGGCGGCGGCTGTCGGGCAGACCACGCTCATGCGCGCCTACGAACGCGCCTTCGAGAAGCGGGGCCGCCACGTGGCGCAGCTGCTCCTCACGCACGAGGATTTCGAGAGCCGGGAACGGTACGTCAACGCGCGGAACACGCTGGAAACCCTCCTCTCCCGCGGGATCGTCCCCATCGTCAACGAGAACGACACGGTGGCCATCGAGGAGATCCGCCTGGAGGGGGACGGAAGGGGAGCCAACGACCACCTGGCAACGCTGGTCACCCAGATGATCGGCGCGGACCTGCTGATCCTCCTCACGGACATCGACGGACTCCAGACGGGGGATCCCCGCCGGCACCCCGACGCGCGGCGGATCCCCATCGTGGAGGACCTCGACGCCGAGTCGGTCCGGAAGGCGGTGGGCCGGGGCATCTCCGCATCCGGCACGGGAGGGATGGCGACCAAGATCCACGCGGCGCGGGTCCTCACCACCCTGGGGATTCCCGTGGCGATCGCCTCCGGTCTGTCCCGCTCATCCGTCCTCGACGTCCTCTCCGGAAAGGATGTAGGAACCCTGATCCTGCCGAGGAAGGCCGGCCGCATCCCGAGCCGGAAGATGTGGATCGCCTACGCCCGGCACTCCCACGGCACGATCGTGGTGGACGACGGGGCGCGGAAGGTCCTCCTGGAGGGAGGGAAGAGCCTCCTTCCGGCGGGTGTGCTGGGGGCGCAGGGCGACTTCCGGCCGGGAGACGCGGTGTCGATCGCGGATCGGCGCGGGCGCGTCTTC
>DASWBR010000180.1:0-12012 GCA_036390495.1 Candidatus Deferrimicrobiaceae bacterium
ACGCCGGAGGCGCCCCGCCCCACGTGGACCTGTCGATGCCGGGAATGGAGATGGGACGGAACCGGGTCCCGCTCGCCCGCGGCGCCGACGGCATCTACCGCGGCACGGGCGTGTTCGTCCGCTGCGCGAGCGGCAGGAAGGCGTGGGAGGCGGCGGTGACGGTCCCGGAACGGGGAAAGGCGGTGTTCCGGCTTGAACTGGCCGACTGACTCGGTCCACCTGCTCCTGTTCGGGTCGGGGCTCCTCGGCGGCGCGGGGCACTGCGTCGGGATGTGCGGCCCTCTCGTGGGCGGGTTCGCCCTCTCCCTCCCCGACCGCCGGGCCACGTTTCCGCACCTTCTCTACAACATGGGCCGCGTGACGACGTATGCGGTCGCAGGAGGGGCGGTCGGCCTGTCGGGTTCCTTCGTCCGGGTGGCGCAGGCGCTGGCGCCGTACCAGCGCGGCCTGATGTTCGCGGCGGGGATCCTGGTGTTCCTGATGGGGCTTTCCGCCGGCGGCTGGCTCCCCGGCGTCTCCCGTCCCGAAAACGGCGCACCTTCCCCCGGGGCATTCTCCCGGGTCCTGCGCCGCGCGGCCGAGGCGGGCGGGACCGGCGCCGCGTTCCCCCTCGGGCTGGCGACCGGACTCCTGCCGTGCGGCCTCGTCTACACCGCGCTCCTCGCCGCGGCCCGCTCCGGGATGGAGGCGGCCTCCCCCGCAGAGGGATTTCTCCGGGGATTCCTCGCCATGGCGGCGTTCGGGGCGGGCACCGTTCCCGCGCTCTTCGTGTTCGGGAAGACGGTCGGGACCGCCGGCGCGCGATTCCGGACGGCCCTCGCGAAGATCTCTGCCGTGCTCCTCGTGGCAGCCGGCGCGGTGTTCACCGCGCGGGCCCTCCTCGGATGAAACCGGGAGGCCGGGTGCCCGCCTGCGCGCATTGCCTCCTCGAGGTCCCCGAGGCCGCCGCCCTCCGGGAAACCGTGGACGGACGCGAGGCGTTCTTCTGCTGCCGCGGGTGCGCCGGCGTCCACGCCCTCCTGCGGGCCGAGGGGCTCGAAGGTTTCTATTCCCGCCGGGAGGGGTGGACGCCCGGCCCCCCGGAGTCTTCCCTCGTCTCCATGGAAGCGTTCGCGGACATCGTCCGGGCCGAGGGATCCGCGGCGAAGGCCGACTTCCCCGTCTCCGGCATCCGGTGCGCCTCGTGCGGGTGGCTGATCGAGCGGTACGTCGGAAGGCGCCCCGGCGTCCGGTCGGTCCGGGTGAACTGCGCCACCGGAAGGGCGCGGGTCTCCTGGGATCCCGCCGCCGGAAGCATCGGCGACATCGTGGAAGCCCTCCGCGCGATCGGGTACGACCCCCACCCGGACGACGGAGGGACGTCGGAGGAAGCGTTGCGCCGGGAGAGGTCCGACCTCCTCCTCCGGCTCGGCACCGCGGCGTTCCTCTCCATGCAGGTCATGCTGTTCTCCGTGGGGCTCTACGCCGGGTACTTCCAGGGGATCGACTCCCGCCACGAAGCCCTGTTCCGGTGGCTCTCCTTCGCCCTGGCCACCCCCGTGGTCTTCTATTCCGGGGCCCCGTTCCTGCGGGGAGCCTTCCGCGGGGCACGGCACGGGGCGTTCGGGATGGACGCCCTCGTCTTCCTGGGCGCTTTTTCCGCCTACGGCTACAGCGCCGTTTCCATTCTCCGGGGCGGGGAGGTCTACTTCGACACGGCGACGATGATCCTCACCCTCATCCTCCTGGGGAGGTACATCGAGTCGGGGGCCCGGGCCCGCGCGGCGGGGGCGATCTCCCGCCTCGTCCGTCTCGCGCCGTCCGCCGCCCGAAAGGTCGTTCCCGGGGGCGATACCGTCGAGGTACCGGTCGCTTCCCTCTCGCCCGGGAACATCGTGGCGGTCGTGCCGGGGGACCGGCTCCCCGTGGACGGGACGGTGCTCGAAGGCCGTTCGGAGGCCGACGAGTCGATGCTCACCGGGGAGTCGGCCCCCGTGCCGAAAGGACCGGGCGACGAGGTCGTCGCCGGCTCCGTGAACGGGACGGGCCGCCTCCTCGTCACGGCGACCCGCACTGGCGCGGAAACCGTGCTCGCCCGGATCGCCCGGGCGGTCGGGGAGGCGCAGGCGCGGAAGGCGAACGTCCAGCGGCTCGCGGACCGGGTGGTGCGCGGATTCGTGCCGGCGGTCGTCGCGATCGCCGCCGTCACGGCGGCGCTCTGGCTGGTCCGGGGCCCCACCGCGACGGACGCCCTGATGGCGGGGATCTCGGTGCTGGTGATCGCCTGCCCCTGCGCCCTTGGCCTGGCCACCCCCCTCGCGGTCCTGGTGGGGTCGACGGCCGCGCAACGTTCCGGGATCCTGGTCCGCGGCGGGGACGTGATGGAGCAGGCGGCCGCGGTCCGCTGCGTGCTGCTGGACAAGACGGGCACCGTCACGTCGGGCCGCCCCCGGCTTGCGGGCGTGAAGGGTTTCGGGATCGGCGACGACCGGGCCCTGGCGCTGGCCGCTTCCCTCGAGGGGTCGTCCGAGCACGCCCTGGCGCGGGCGATCGCCGACGCGGTCCCCGCGGACCGGCGCCACCCCTTGGCGGATTTCCGGGCGCACCCGGGGGAAGGGGTCGAGGGGTGGATCGACGGGGAGCGCCACCTCTTGGGGCGTCGCTCCTTCCTCGAACGCATGGGGGTCCCCGTGACCGGCGAACCGCTCGCGGCGTACCAGGCGTTCTCGGAACGGGGAGGGACCGCGGTCCTGCTAGCGCGGGGGAATACGGTGGCCGGCGTCCTCTCCCTGGAGGACGCCCTCCGGCCGGAGGCGGCCGGGGCGGTTCGCATGCTCCGCGACGCCGGGCTGGCCGTGGGGATGGTCACCGGCGACAGCCGCGAGGTGGCGCGGCGCGTCGCCGCCGCGGCCGGTATCGACGACGCGGCGGCCCGGATTTCCCCGGAAGGGAAGCGCGAGACGGTCCGGAGGGCGAGGGAGCGCCACGGCCCCGTGCTGTTCGCGGGAGACGGGGTGAACGACGCCCCCGCCCTCGCGGAGGCGGACGTGGGGGTCGCGATGGGGCGCGGGACGGGGGTGGCGATCGAGACCGCGGGAGCCACGCTGATGGCGGAGGATCTGCGCCTCCTCCCCGCCTTCCTATCCCTGTCGACCTCCACCCTGCGCGTGATCCGGCAGAACCTGTTCTGGGCCTTCTCCTACAACCTCGTCGCCATCCCCCTCGCCGCGGCGGGGAAACTCCACCCGATCGCCGCCGCCGCCTTCATGGCGGGAAGCTCCCTCGTCGTGGTGGGAAATTCCCTTCGGCTCCGCGGGGCCGGGAGGTAGCGATGGGGGCCACGGTGCTCCTGATCGTCGTCTCGCTCGCGCTGGGGGCCGGGGCCTGGCTGCTGTTCCTCTGGGCGGTTTCGAGCGACCAGTACGACGACGTCGAGAGGCCGAAGCACCGGATGCTGGACGACGAGGAGGCGCGGGACCCGGACGGGAAATCCCGCCGGGAACGGAAGGATCGATGAGTCGTCGAGGGTTCCGGTTCCGGTGATACGGGCCCGGTTCAGCCCTTGGGCTCCGGCTGGAACTGGAGGGATTTGTATTCGAGGAACTCCTCCAGCCCCGGCCGACCGTATTCCCGCCCGAGGCCGGACTGTTTGTACCCCCCGAATGGAGCCTGGAAGTTGAACGGCCCCCCGTTGATATCCACCTGCCCGGTGCGGATGCGCCGCGCCACCCGGACCGCGCGGGCCTCGTCCTTCGACCACACCCCGCCGCTCAGGCCGTACATCGAGTTGTTGGCGATTGCCACCGCCTCTTCCTCGTCCTTGTAGACGATGATCGACAGCACGGGCCCGAAGATCTCTTCCTGTGCGATCGTCGAATCCGGATGGACGCGACCGAACACCGTGGGCTGTACGTACCAGCCCTTGGGGAGAGCGGCGGGCGCTTCCGGACCACCGCAGAGCAGTTCGGCCCCCTCCTCGATTCCCTTCCGGATATAGCCCCGCACCCGCTCCCGCTGGGCGCTGGACACGAGGGGGCCCAGCTTGCTGGTTTCGGCGAACGGGTCGCCCACGGTGTACTTCGAGGCCTCCGCGACCACGAGTCGCGCCACCTCGTCGTACTTCGAGACGGGCACGAGCATCCGGGTATGGGCGCTGCAGGTCTGTCCCGAGTTCAGGAAACAGGCGCTCACCGTCCCCCGGATTGCCGCCGCAAGGTCCGCATCCTCCAGAACGATCGAGGCGCTCTTGCCGCCCAGTTCCAGCGCGACCCGCTTGACCGATCGGGCTGCCAGTTCGGAGACGCGTTTCCCGGTGGCGGTGGAACCCGTAAAGGAAATCATGTCCACCTGGCGGTGCCCGGCGAGCGCCTCGCCCACCACCGGGCCATACCCGGTAACGAGGTTGAATACCCCACCGGGCAGCCCGGCGGCATCGATGACCTCCGCCAGGAGGAAGGCGTTGATCGGCGCCACTTCGGAAGGTTTCACCACGATCGTGCAGCCGGCGGCCAGCGCGGGAGCGACCTTGGCGGCGATCTGGTGAAGCGGGTAGTTCCACGGCGTGATGGCGGCGACCACCCCGACCGGCTCCCGTACCACCAGGGAATGGCCGACCCGCTCCTCGAACTGGAACTCCGACAGCAACTTGGCGACGACGCCGAAAGTGAGGCTCGGCAGGCCGGCCTGGATCCTGGTGGCCAGCTTCAGGGGCATCCCGACTTCCCGGGCGATGATCTTGCCGATTTCCTCGGAATGCGCCCTGAGCCCCGCCTGGATCTTCTGCAAATACGCGGCACGCTCGGCGACGGGCGTCGCCGCCCATCCTTCAAAAGCGGCACGGGCAGACCGCACGGCCGCGTCGACGTCCTCCGCATTGCCCGCGGGGATCCGCGCCAGGACTTCCTCGGTTGAACTGCAGATGACATCGATCCTGCCGGTGCCGGCGCAAGGTACCCATCGGCCACCGATGTAAAGCTTCTCGCGAACTTCCATGGCAACTCCGTTTTCATACAGGGTGTTTTCCATTATACATTCCGGCGAAACGGGCGGTAAAAAGCGAACCGTGCGCGGATGCGCCGCGCCTAGCGGGCCGAAAGGACCGCGAGCGCCTCGACGTGGTGGGTGTTGGGGAAGAAGTCGTGCATCGCAAGCGACGCCAGGTCGTACCGGTCGGAGAGGGACCGCACGTCCCGCGCCAGCGTGGAGGGGTTGCAGGAAACGTAGAGGATCGTGCCCGCCGCGATCCTCCCCACCAGGGAGAGCGCCTTCGGGGAGAGGCCCGACCGCGGGGGATCCAGGACGACCGCATCGTACCGGCCGGAAGGCCGGAACGCCTCGACCCGGGATTTCACCGCCCGCACGTTCCCGAGCCGGTTTTCCCGGGCGTTCCGGAGGAGGTCCGCGAAGGATCCGGCTTCCCCTTCCACCGCGACGACCTCCCCGCACCGGCACGCCAGCGGAAGCGCGAAGTTCCCCGCCCCGGCGTACAGGTCCAGGACGCGGCCGGCCCGCAGGTCGCCGACGAGCGCGGCCAGACGTGCGGCGAGCGAGAGGTTCATCCGCCAGTTCGCCTGGAAGAAGCCGCGGGGGGACACCGCATACGAAAGCCCGTCGAGGGGAAGGGTTACCGTCGCCTCTCCCCAGGCGCGGTCCTCGAACATGATCCCGGACACGGCGCCTCCCGCCCGTTCGACGACGCGGGGATCGAACCGGACTCCCGGGAGCCACGCGGCCACGCGGCCCCCGTCGGTCGCCAGGTGGATCTCCCCGGCCGGGGCGATCGCGTCCGCGCCCCGGAACGCGGGCAGGGCCGCGTTGATTGGCTCCGCCATGAGCGGACATCGCGACACCGGGACGAGGCGCCGGGACCGCTCCGCGTAGAACCCGATCGCGAGCCCGTCGGTCTTGAACTGCCCCCGGTACCGGTACCCGAACGGCTCCCCCGCGGGGGCGATCCCCGGTGCCGCGTCCATCCCCCCGATCCGCCGGAACGCCTCCGAGAGGATCTCCTGTTTCATCCGGAGCTGGTACGGGTACGCGGCGTGCTGAAGCTGGCAACCTCCGCACTCTCCGAACACCTCGCAGGGAGGTACGACGCGGTGGGGGGAGGGAACGACGATTTCCACCGCCTCCGCGAAGGCGTAATCCCGCTTCCTATCCCCGATCCGGACCCGCACCTCCTCGCCCGGCAGCGCCCCGCGGACGAAGAGCACGCCCATCCCTTCCTCCCGCGCCAGCGCGTACCCGCCGTGCACGGGGGACAGGGTCTTTACCACCATTTCCGTGAAGGCCATATACCCCGAACTATAGGGAACGCGAGGGGGACCCGCAACGGGATCCGGAATCTCGTATCGGCCGCGTGCAGGGATCTTCCCCCCACCCGCGGGTCACCGCCGCGTTTCCGTCCTGGAGAAAAAAAAAAGGACCCGGCGGGTCGCGCCGGGTCCTCCGCCATCCGCCCCCTGGCCGGGACCGGGTCCGCTACTCCTCCTTCAGCATCTCCTCGGGCGGCTTGCGCCCCATGACGTTGGCCCATTTCCCGATGATCCCCTCCTCCTCGAGGGTCTTGATTCCGAGGTAGTCGTACCCGAGGATCTCGGCGAGCACCTTCTCGTTGTCGTACCCGACCGGCTTCCCCGCCCACTTGATCCGGCCCGGCGTCCCGGACATCTTGGGAATAGGCCCGTACTCGACCACGTCCCCGTAGATCGCGTCGTCCACGGCCCACACGGACCCCCGCTCCCGCAGGTGGGCGCTCCGGTAATGGTCCTCCGCCTTCTTCACGCCCGCTGCGCCGAATCCGTTCTCCGCTCCCAGCCTCTCCACCTCCGCGACCTTCCTTCCCGCGGCCCACTCCGTGAGCATCGCGTGGAGGGCGTCGGCGTGCGACTCCACGAGGCGGGCCTCCACCGTGGCGAACCGCTCCTCCGCGGAGAGCCCCGGCTTCCCCATCGCCCTCGCCAGACCGCGGAACTCCCCGTCGTCGAGCGCGCTGATCGCCGCGAACCCGTCCGCGCACCGGTAGACGCCCGCCGGGACGATCGCCCGGTCCCGGTTCCCGTAGCGTTCCCGGTCCTTCCCCGTCTGGCCGTGGGCGACCCACGTCCAGTCCAGCGCCCGGATCAGGTTCTCCGACTGGGAGAAGTCGATGAACTGCCCCTTCCCGGTCCGGTCCCGGTAGTTGACGGCGGCGAGGATCGACACCGCCGACATCAGGGCGCCGTAATAGTCCCCGATCCAGATCCCCGCCTTCAGGGGCGGGTGCCCCGGGAAGCCGGTGATGCTCGCCAGCCCCGACACCGCCTGGGCCACCGCGTCGTACGACGCCCGCCCCGTGGTGTACGGCCCCCACTGGCCGAAGCCGGAGTTCGCGGCGTAGATGATCCCGGGGTTCGCCTCCCGGAGCTGGCGGTACCCGATGCCGAACTTCCGCTCCAGCGTCCCCGCCCGCATGTTCTCGACCACGACGTCGGACTTGTGCACCAGCTCGAGGAACAGGTCCCGCCCCTTCTCCTTGTGCAGGTCGATCGCGACGTGGTACTTGTTGCGCGCCTCGGAAAGCCACGACAGCGCGGCGTTCTTCCAGAACTGGCCCCACGGCGTCAGGGAGCGGGCGGTGTCTCCCGCCCCCGGAAGCTCCACCTTGATCACCTCCGCCCCGAACTCCCCGAGGAAGGTGGAGGTGACCGGCCCCAGGAACAGGGTTCCGAACTCGATGACCCGCAGGTCCGCGAGGGCCTCCGGCTTTCCGAAGACCTTTTTCAGGTCGAAGAGGGCCTTGGTGAAATCGAAGAAATCGTTCCTGGCGACGGTGCGCTCGGCGACGGGGTTCACAGGACGCCCTCCTCTTTCAGGCTCGACAGCTCCGACGGTCCGATCCCGAGGTACTTCGTGAAGATGTAGTCGTTGTCCGCGCCCACGGGCCGGCACACGGTCTTCACGCGCGGGGGCGTCTCCGTCATCTTCCACGGCGGCATCTGCAGCAGGATCTCGCCGTAGTACGGGTCGATGATCTTCTTGAACACCTTCCGCTTCCACCAGTTCTCCTCGTTCACCGTGTCCTCCGGCGTGTTCACGCGGCCGGTGGCCACCACTCCCTTGCCGACGGTGCGGTCGTACTCCTGCACCTTCGCCAGGATCTCGTCGGAGGTGAACTCCTTCGCCCACGCCTCGAGGGCCGCGAAGATCTGCTTCTCGTTGTCGAGCTTGAGGCGTTCGAAGATGGAGGGGAATCTCTCGCGCAGCTCCCCGTCGCCCATGATGGAGGTCAGGGCGAACCAGTTGATGTCGCTGAAACCGGCGAGGAACGTGTACCCGTCCCTGGTGCTCACGTACGTGTACGGGAAGACGGCGGGGTCGAAGTTCCCCACCCGCTCCCGGTTCTTCCCCAGCGCGTGGTACCAGAGGCAGTTGTAGTCCAGGAAGCGCATCAGCGACTCCGCCTCCGAGACGTCGATCAGCTGTCCCTTCCCCGTGCGGTTGCGGAAGTGGAGGGCGGAGAGGGCCGCGAAGGAGGCGAAACCGCCGCCGGAGTACCACGCCATCCAGTTGCCGTGCTTGGTCGGGACCGCGTGTTCCGCGGGCCCGCCGTTCTCCGGCTGGCCGGTGATGTTCACCAGCCCGGAGAGCGCCTGCGCCACCACGTCCGAAGACTTCCGGCCCTTCGCCGCCTCCTCGCCGTACAACCCGAAGGTGTTGATCGCGATGTAGATGAGCCCCGGGTTCTCCCGCGAGAGCTGGCGGTACCCGACGCCGAGGCGGTCGAGGTAGTCCGCGGGGAACGTCTCGACGAGGAAGTCGGCCTTCCGGGCGAGGGACGCGAGCAGCTTCCGTCCCTCCTCCGTCTCCAGGTTCAGCGTGATGTGGTACTTGTTGCGCGCCTCCGCGATGTAGGCGAAGCCGGTGTCGCGCACCTTGAGGCCGAACGGGGAAAATTTCCGCGCCACGTCGCCGCCGGGCGGCTCCACCCGAATCACCTTCGCGCCGAACTCCCCCAGGGTGGAGGAGCAGAACAGCCCGGCGAAATTCCCCTGGCTCAGGTCGAGGACGATCGTCCCTTCCAGCGCCTCGTCCTTCTTCCGCACGTCCGCGGGGTCGGTGTGCCGCTCCGCCCACGCCTCCCACTTCAGCTTTTCGGTGGATTCTTCCTTCTGCATTCGTCGTCCCCTCCTGAGCGGGATCCGGTTATATCCATCTTTTTAGATTCGTATGGAGGGGCTGTCAATGTTTTAATGTGTAAAACAGTTCTATTGAATAAAACAAAATACGCAAAACGGATACTTATTACTGTTTTTCAGAGGATCTCAGGAGGGAAAGGAGGGTTGCCGCGGGTACCGCTCGTACCCGCGGGCGCGGGCGAGAAAATCGAGGGGAAGCGTTTCCAGGTCGATCACGGCCAGTTGGTCGGCGGGGGCGGGGTCGTGGGAAACGACCGCCTTGAGGTATCCGAGGCAGGCATCGCACGTCTCGATCCGGGCGATCCCCGGGCCCCCTTCCGGGAGGAGAAGGACCCGCGTGGACGGATCCTCGTTCCCGCAGTGGACGCACGCCAGCCGGGGGTACCCCCAAGAGGCGCCGCACCGCCCGCACCGCAGGTGGCGCGCCTGCGCGGCTCCCAGGAGTTCCGCGAGCAGCGCGGGGGCGCCGCACACCCAGCAGCAGCCGCGGTCCCACCGGTACCCCTCCGGGAAGAGGGCCATGGCGTCCGCCCCCCAGCGCCGGAAGGCCGGGCGCAGGGAGTGGTTCGACAGGGCGTGGAGGAGATCCGACCGGGACGGCACGGCACGTCCCGGTCCGGCGACGGCCGCTTCGAGGTCCGAGAGGAGATTTCCCGCCGCCGCCGTGTCGTATCCGGGGAGCACCTCCCCGAGCAGCGGTTCCCCGCGGGCGAGCCTCTCTTCCGCGGCCTCGCGGGTAACGGGCAGCGGCTCGACCCGGTAGCGGGCGTCCCGCACGCGGGGGAGCACCTCCGCGTACACCGCCACCACGCCGGCGAGCTCCGGGGCGCCCGCGGCGAGGGACCGCAGGCGTTCCCGGAGCGGGTCTTCGGGGGTCAAAGCTGTCCGGCCTGGATCAGGCTGATCCGGAGCAGCAACCCCCCGAACAGGACGAGGCACGCCATCAGGACGGCGGCGGGCTCCGACCGCACGTGCCGCCCCGGGCGGTGGGCGTAAACGTTCGACGCCAGCGGCACGACCGTTCCAAGCAGGATCGCGCCGCCCCAGAACATCACTGCGTACGGCCCGCGGAAGAGCGCCCCCGCGTACCTGCCCGCGGCAATCACGATCGCGGCCGCGAGGGCGATCTCGAGGACCTTCACGATCCGGTCGAACCGTTCGAACTCCTCCAGCTCGGGGCCGGGGTGGATCTGCCGCCACTTCATGACCAGGTAGATCGCCGCCGCCCCCGTCGAGCCCGCCGAGGCGATGAAGAGCGCCCCGACGAGCGGGTCGGTCAGGGCCCAGAGCGGGCGAGCGGTGACGTTCAGGAGGACGCCGGTGTACCCGGCGATGAAGAAGCCCGCCGCCGACCCGACCACCGCGTACACCTTCCTCGGGAGCCGGCTGTAGAGCTTCGCGAACGGCGCGGCGTCGAGCACCCCTTCCGCGACGAGGTTGTCGAGGAAGGAAAGAAGCGCCATCGCGCCGTAGAGGACGAGCGCCCACGACCCCACCGACATCGGGGACGACAGGTTGACGTACGGGAACCCGCTCCGGGCGTCGAACAGCAGGTGCCAGAACCGGAGCGGCTGCCCGAGGTCGCCGATCAGGAGGGGTGGCGTGACGAGGAGCGTCGGAAACGCGATGTAGAAGGCGGTCCGGCTGATCCCCCGGTGCCGTCCCCCGCCGAAGAACTCGGCGAGGGAGCCGATGAAGTACGCCCCCGCCGAAACCCCCCCGAAAAAGAAGTAGAGCCCGATGTAGTACCATTCCCACCCCGGCGCGTGCACTTCGGGGCTCATTTCTCCACCTCCTCGCTCCGGCTCTCCCCGTCTCCCCGCTCCCGGAAGGCGACGAGCGCCGCCACCCCGACCGCGATGGCTCCCGCCACCGTGACCGCGGACGACAGGACGAGGCGGCCCTGCGGGACGACGGGCTTCTCCGGCTGCCCGTACACGGACGGACTGTCGTCGAACAGGTAGAAGACGTTCAACCCGCCCGCCTCCCGGTACCCGTAGATGTTCGCCTTCGCGTGGCCGAGTTCCTTGAGCCGGGCCAGGCGGGCGTCCGCCTTCTTCTTCAGATCGGCCACCTCGCCGTAGGCGATCGACCCCGTGGGGCACGCCTTCGCGCAGGCGGTTCCGAGGCCGTTGTGGATCCGCTCGTCGCACAGGGAGCATTTCCTCGCCGTGCCCGTCTGGTGACTGAACGCGACGACCCCGAAGGGGCACGACGGAAGGCAATATTTGCAGCCGATGCAGACGTCCTGGCGGACGACGACGTTCCCGAGGTCCGTGCGGACCAGCGCCCCCGTCGGGCAGGCGTTGAGGCACCCCGCGTCGCCGCAATGCTTGCACGAGTCGCTCGAGATCAGCCACCTTCCCCCGGCGCGGTTTTCCGGGAACTGCTCGATGAACCGCACGCGCCTCCAGTTGGTTCCCGTGAGGTCCGCGGTGTTGTCGTAGGAGTCCCCGGTGAAGTTGACGGCCACCGGGATCTTCTCCGCGGGGTCCGTCCGGAAGTCGGCCGGTTCCCCGGGGAGAACGTTCCACTGCTTGCACGCCACCTGGCACGCCTTGCAGCCGATGCAGATCGTGGTGTCGACGAACATCCCCTTAGGCATGCTTCGCCCCACCTCCCTTCTTCCCCGCCCGGATGTCGCAGGTGAGGACCTTCCCCTCGTGAATGGAGACGTTCGGGTCGCCCACCAGCGGCGTCAGGTTGTTCACCACGTCCCCGTGGGCGCTCCCCTGCCACCCCCAGTGCCACGGGAGGCCCACCTGGTGGACCGTCTTCCCGTCCACCGCGAAGGGGCGCATCCGGCGGGTGACCAGCGCCCGGGCCTCCACCTCTCCACGGGCGGTCCGTATCGTGA
>DASWBR010000181.1:0-6755 GCA_036390495.1 Candidatus Deferrimicrobiaceae bacterium
GTTGGCGAACAGCTCCGAGTGCTGCCGCAGGCGCCCCCACACCGGCATCCCCTCCCAATAGATCCGGGTGTTCTCCTCGTCGACGGCCCCCACCCCGTCCCGGATCCGCTGCTCGAGCTCGGCGAGGAGGACCTTGTAGTAGTCGATCGCCTGCCGGGTCCCCCGGAGGACGACGGCGGGCCCCATGTGGATGGTGCCGTCGAAGAACGTGAGGGGGGCGGGGGCGGCGGTGGCCGTCTCCAGGACCTTCTTCCAGAGCTCGGTGCACTCGCGGGAGAGGGACACGGTCTCCCGGAGCCGCTCCATGTCCAGCGGGCTGCCGGAGATCTCCTCGAGCGCCGGGACCAGCGCCTCGATCTGCCGGGCGACGTCCTCGATGTGGGCTTCCGTCACCTCGTTGACGTTCTTGGGGGAGGTGACGCCGATGGAGGGGACCCCCAGCTTCCGGGAGTACCAGGCGAACCAGTCCTGGACGTCGCGGCACTGGTTCGTGTTGTAGACCAGCACGTCCGGCTTCGGCACCGACTCGATCCCCTTGTAGGCCTTCGAGAGCGGGGTGATCCCCTTGATGTAGGAGCCGATGTCCGCGGTCAGGTAGGAGCAGATGTCCGGCGAGTAGCCGATCGCGTTCGCCTCGGGGATCAGGTCGGTGGACATGCGCGTCGCCCCGAGCATCGCGCCGTGGTTCTCCGGGAAGTGGACGGCGAACCCCATCGCCCGGAGCAGCTCCGCCGGGCCGACGCTCGTGCACCAGGCGACCTTCTGCTTCCCGGTGGTGGCCGCCTCGTTCAGGCCGTAGAAGTAGTCCGCCATGATCCGGTTCATCAGGTCGCCGGCCTGGATCTTCTTCCTCGTCGTCTTCTTCTCCTCAGCCATCGCTCTCTCCCTTTCCCTCCAGGGCGTAATAGGCGGCGCCGAGCGCCCCCGCGATCTGCGGGTTCGCCGGGACCATCACGGGGCGGCCGATCATCTCCCCGGTCATCTCGACGATGTACGGGTTGTGCGCCACGACCCCCCCGGTCATGACGACCCGCTCGGTGGGGGAGTCCATCTCCAGCACCCGCTTCACGACCGAGTAGAAGATCCCCTTGACGATGTCGGTCACCTTCTTGCCGTGGCGGATGTTCTCGAGGACCTCCGTGGCGGAGAAGACCGTGCAGTAGCTCCCGAGCTTCACCATCTCCAGCGACTGCCGCGCCAGGCCATTCATCTCCTCCAGCGGGATGTCGAGGCGCAGGGACATCTCCTCCAGGAACGCGCCGGTCCCGGCGGCGCATTTCCGGTTCATCTTGAAGCCGGTCCGGCGCCCCGAGGCGTCGAGCTTGACGATCTTGTTGTCCTGCCCGCCGATGTCGATGATCGTGATCGCCTCGGGGAAGCAGTGCCGCCCCCAGTTGGCGAGGCAGCCGATCTCGGTCCGGTTCTCCCGCGCGACGAACGCCACGTTGGCGCGGCCGTATCCGGTGGAGACGGCGTTGGCGATCTCCCCCCGGCCGGCCCCGGCCATGGCGAGCGAGGCGTCGAGGCACGCCGCCGCGGTGGCGGTGAAGTCGGTCCCGGATTTCCGGACGGCGTGGCCCAGGAGCTGCCGCTCGGCGTCGACGACAGCGACCTTCGTCCTCGACGACCCGATGTCGATGCCGACGTATACCGGCTTCGCCACGCGTCCCCTCCGTCCCTTCAGCGGTCTTCCCAGGCCGGGGGGCGCTTGGCGATGAAGGCGGTCAACCCCTCCACGGCGTCCCGGGAGGCCATGAGCTCGTCGAGGTACAACCGCTCCACCCGGGCGATCTTCCCGGCGACGCGCTCCCGGAAGCCGGCGCGGGCGGCGCGGACGGCGAAGCGCAGGGAGAGGGCGCTCTTTTTCGCGAGGTGCTCGTCGAACCAGGCGAGGGCCGCGGCTTCCGGGTCGTCGGCCAGCACGTTCACCAGGCCGACCCGGTGCGCCTCCTCGGCGCCGATGCTCCGGCCCGAGAGGAGCAGCTCCTCCGCGCGGGACTGCCCGATCCGCTCCGGCAGGAGGCAGGACGCCGCCGGGGCGAACACCCCCAGCTTCATCTCGGGCTGCCCCAGCATCGCGCCGGGCGCGGCGAAGATCAGGTGCCCGGCGGCGGCCACCTCGAGCCCGCCCCCCAGGCACTGGCCGCGCACCGCCACCAGGATCGCGACGGGGCTTTCGAGCATCTGCAGGATCAGGGCGTGCAGGCCGCGCAGCATCGCGGCGCACGAGTCCGGAAGGTGCTCCTCCACGCTGGCGCCGAAGCTGAAGTGGGGCCCTTCCGCGTCGAGGAGGACGGCGCGCAGGCGCGCCGCGGGCAGCTGCTGGTCGAGAGCCGCCCGCAGCGCCGTGATCATGGCGGCGTCCACGATGTTGGCCTTGGGGCGGGACAGCCGGAGCCGCAGCAGCGTCCCGTCCTTCTCCAGCCACGATTTCAGGGGGGTGTCGCTCATCGGTCCGGCCTCCTCCCGACTTCCCGGCTCAGGAATGGGGAACCAGGATCGCGCGGCGGGTCAGCTTGTGGGCGCGGGCCGCGGTGAAGACCTCGTTGATGCTGGAAAGCGGGTGGCGCTCGATGAAGGGGGCCAGCGGGATCTTGCGGGATAGCACCAGGTCGAGGGCGGCCGGGTACAGCTCGGTCAGGCACCCCCAGTTCCCTAGGGCCCGGGCGTGGAACGCCATCAGGTTCGAGAGACGAAGCTCCACCTTGTCCATCGTGAACCCCACGACGGAGAGGGTCGCGCCGTGGTTCAGCAGCCCGAAGGCGGTCTCCTGGCCGGCGGCGGTCCCGGAGCACTCGAAGATCTTCCACCCCGCGGCGGGGAGGCCGTTCTTCTTCGCGAAATCCTGCAGCGCCTTCTTCAGGTCGCGCCCCTGGACCTGGCGGACGTTGACGGCCAGGGCGGCGCCGTACTCGGACATGACGTCGAGCTTGGCCTGGTCCACGTCGAGGGCCGCCGCGGTGGCGCCGAACGCGCGGGAGACCTGCACGGCGTACCCCCCGACGCCGCCGACTCCCACCACGATGGCGAAGTCGCCGGGCCGCACCTCGGCCTGCACCGCCGCCTGGTACGGCGTCGTCACGGCGTCGGCCACCACGGAGACGTCGGCCAGGGAGAGCCCTGCCGCCGCGAGCCGTTTCTCGTCCACGGGGCACAGGCCGCGGGCCGGGACCCGGATGTGGGTGGCGAAGCCGCCCTGGATGTCGTTTCCCGGCATCTGCTGCTTCCGGCAGATGGTGCCCCGTCCGGACGCGCACAGTTCGCACTCCCCGCACGGAATGACCGCGGGAACGATGACGGCCTTCCCCTGCCACCCCTCCGCACCCGGGCCGGCGGCCACCACCCTTCCGCTGATCTCGTGGCCCAGGGCCAGGGGGAGGGGGTGGTTGAACCGGACGCCGTCGAAATAGTAGCCGAGGTCGGTGTGGCATACGCCGCACCCCGCCACCTCGACCACCACCTCCCCGGCGGACGGGGGGAACGGGGCGAATTCGGACTTCTCCATGGGTTGGCCCGCGGCGGTCATCATCCAGCGGTGCGGCACGGTCGTCATCGTTTTCTCCCCTCGAGAAAGGTGCCTGGTTGCGGGTTTCCGCAACCCCGTCGTACCCGGTTCCATGGTTCCGGAGGAGTATTCCGTAAAACAGTACCACAATGCCTTTTAATCGTCAACGAAATGTCAATACGGCGTTTTAACGTCAGCGGACGGGAGGATCAGACCTTCTGCAACAGCGCCCGGCCGGCCCGGAACGCCGCGACGTTCACGGCGACGATCCGGTCCGGCATCCGGCCCCTCATCGCCTCCTCGTACTTCCCTTCCGGGAGGGGGAGGTAGTGCGACGCCGCCCCGACCATGACCATGTTGACCGCCCGGACCTCCCGGAGGGACAGCGCCGCCGCCAGGGCGTCCACGAAGTGGAGCCGGTCCGTGACGGCGCGCAGCCGGTCGGCGACGTCCCCGGGGTACCTCTCCTGCCCGGTGGCCACCGACGGGGGGAAGATCTCCTGGGCGTTCACCACCATCGCCCCCCCGGGTTTCAGGTAGTGGGCGAAGCGAAGCGCCTCCAGCTTCTCGAAGGCGATCAGGAGGTCCGCGCCCCCGGGTTCGATCAGCGGGGAGAAGACCTTCGGCCCGAACCGAAGGTGGGTGGTGACCGCCCCCCCGCGCTGCGCCATCCCGTGGACCTCGCTCTTCTTGACGTCGTACCCCGCGAGGAGGAACGCCTCGCACAGCACCTCGGAGGCCAGCAGGGTCCCCTGCCCGCCGACGCCCGCCAGGAAGACGTTCCCCCGGGCGTCGCTCACGACTCCCTCTCCACGATCGCCTGGAACTTGCACAGCGGCGGGCACTGGTTGCACCCGTCGCACAGCAACGCGTTGATCCGGGCCATCCCCTTCTGGGTGGCTTTTTTCCCCGCCGCGGCGGCCTCTTCCGGGGTAAAAGGAACCCACTCGATCGCGGGGCAACCCAGCCGGCTGCACGCCTTGCACCCCGTGCACAGGTCCGCGATCACCTCGTACACCGGCCGCTTCTTCTTCCGGTGGTCGGGGAGGAGGGCGCACGGCGCCACGGTGATGACCACCGAGGGGGCGGGGCGGGCGATCTCCCGGCGCAGCACCGCCTCGGTCTGCTCCATGTCGTGCGGGTTCACCACGTAGACGTGCTCCACGCCGATGGCCCGGCAGAGGCCGGGCAGGTCGAGCCGGTGGGTCGGTTCCCCGTGCAGGGTCTTCCCCGTGGAGGGATTCTCCTGCGCCCCGGTCATCGCAGTGATGCTGTTGTCCAGCAGGATCACCGTGGAGCACCCCTTGTTGTAGACGATGTCCATCAGGCCCGTGACGCCGGAGTGGAGGAACGTGGAGTCGCCGATGACCGACACCACCTTCCCGACCCCCTCCGGCCCCAGCGCCTTCTCCATCCCGTGCGCGTTCCCGATGGAGGCGCCCATGCACACGCACGTGTCCATCGCGGAAAGCGGCGGGAGCGCGGCGAGGGTGTAGCAGCCGATGTCGCCGGTCACGGTCACCTTCAGCTTCCTCAGCGCGAAGAAGAGGCCGCGGTGCGGGCACCCCGGGCACAGGTTCGGAGGCCGGGGCGGCACCGTCTCCGGCGCCCGTACGGCCGCCGCCTCCCCCGTGATCCCCCGCCGCACGATCCGCGGGTCGAGCTCCCCGACGATCGGGATGAGCTCCTTCCCCTGCGCCGGGATCCCGAGCGCCTTCACGTGCGTCTCGAGGTACGGGTCGAGCTCCTCCACCACCACGACGCGGGAGACGCCGGCGGCGAACTCGCGGAAGAGGCGCTCGGGGAGCGGGTAGACGAGACCCAGCTTCAGGACCGAGGCGTCCGGGAACGCCTCGCGAACGTACTGGTAAGCGACGCCCGCGGTGACGATCCCCAGCGAACGGTCCCCCCACTCGATCCGGTTCCCGTCGAACGTCTCCGCGAACTCGCGGAGCGCCTTCGTCCGCTCCTCCACCACGACGTGGCGCTTCTTGGCGTTCACCGGGAGCATCACCCACTTCGCCGGGTCGCGCACGAATCCCGGGGCGAACGGCGGCCCCGAAGGCTCGTCGAGCCGGACGACCCCCTTGGCGTGGGAGATGCGGGTCGTGGTGCGCAGGAAGAACGGGGCGTCGAACTTCTCGGAGAGCTCGAAGGCGAGGCGCGTGAACTCCTTCGCCTCGTGGGAGTCCGACGGCTCCAGCATCGGGATCTTCGCCGCCACGGCGTAGTGGCGGTTGTCCTGCTCGTTCTGCGACGAGTGCAGCTCCGGGTCGTCCGCGGTGACGATCACCAGCCCCCCGCGCACTCCCGTGTACGAGGCGGTGAAGATCGGGTCCGCCGCCACGTTCACCCCGACGTGCTTCATCGTCGCCAGGGCGCGCACCCCGCCCATCGAGGCGCCGATGGCCACCTCCACGGCCACCTTCTCGTTGGGGGCCCACTCCGCGTAGACCCCTTCGTACTGGACGAAGTTCTCGAGGATCTCCGTGCTGGGGGTGCCGGGATACGCCGAGGCGACCTTGACCCCCGCCTCGAACGCCCCCCGGGCGATCGCCTCGTTGCCGGAGAGGAGACGCACGCCTTCTTTCGTTGCCGGGACGGACACGGTATTCCCCCTCGTCACCGAATAATGGATATCGGGTACCAAATTACCATATCTCGGATTCCATTGGCAACGGAAATCCCCGATGTGCCATATCTGCTATACTTATCCGATATTTTCGCATCGGGGGGACGACGGGAGATGAAGATCGGGGTGCTGACCGGCGGGGGCGACTGCCCCGGCCTGAACGCGGTGATCCGGGCGGTCGTGCGCAAGTCGGACGCATTCAGCTCGCGGGTGGTGGGGCTGCGGAACGGGTGGAAGGGGCTCGTGGACCCCTCCCCCATGGACCTCGACAGCAAGATGGTCTCCGGCATCCTCCACATCGGGGGGACGATCATCGGGACGTCCCGGACGAACCCCTTCAAGGACCCGGCGGGGCCGGAGAAGGTGGCGAAGAATTTCAAGCTCCTCGGCCTGGACGCCCTCATCGCCATCGGCGGGGAGGACACCCTCGGCGTGGCCGCGAAGCTCTACGACAAGGGGCTTCCCGTGGTCGGCGTCCCCAAGACGATCGACAACGACCTGTACGGGACCGACTTCACCTTCGGCTTCGACACCGCCGTGACCATCGCCACCGACGCCATCGACCGGATCCACACCACCGCGGAGTCCCACAACCGGGTCATGGTGGTGGAGGTGATG
>DASWBR010000182.1:0-19363 GCA_036390495.1 Candidatus Deferrimicrobiaceae bacterium
GACAACCTGGTCACCTCGAACGCGGAATACCCCTCCAACGTATACCCCTGGATGCGGCTCCAGAGCCGGAACGTGGAGGTCCGGATGGTGCCGGCGCGGGAAGGGAGAGTGAAGAAGGAGGACCTGTTCGCCGCCTGCGACGGGAAGACCCGCCTGATCGCCCTCTCCTCCGTGGAGTTCGCCAACGGCTACCGGAACGACCTCCCGGGGATCGGGGAGTATTGCCAGCACCGCGGGATCTTCTTCTGCGTGGACGGGATCCAGTCCGTCGGCGCGCTCCCCATGGACGTGAAGGCGTTCGGCGTCGACGCCCTTTCCGCGGACGGGCACAAGTGGCTTCTCTCTCCGGAAGGGATCGGCGGGTTCTACATTTCCCGGGACGTCATGGAGATGGTCGAGCCGGTGATCCTCGGGTGGCACTCCGTCCGGAACCGGTTCGACTTCGAGAATTACGATTTCCGGCTCTCCCCGGACGCCCGGCGATTCGAGCCGGGGAGCCTGAACACCGTCGGGCTCGCCGCCTTCAACGCGTCGCTGGACCTCCTGCTATCCGTCGGAGTCGACCGGGTCTGGGAGCGCATCCGGCGGCTCACCGGGCGTGTCCTCGAAAAGGCGAGGGAGGAGGGGTACGAGGTGGTCACGCCGGATCACCCCGAGGAGCGTTCGGGAATCGTCACCTTCCGGGTTCCGGGGGCGGACAACGCCTCCCTCTGGAAGGCGCTGCTGGCCCGCCGGGCGGTCTGCTCCCACCGGGCGGGGGGGATCCGCGTCTCGCCCCACTTCTACAACACTCCTGAGGAGATCGACCGGCTCTTCTCCCTCATCCGCGAGGAACGCTCCCGCATTTAGGGGGACACTCTTCGGTTTTGATTTACCGCCCGGGATGGGTGGGAAGAGTGTCCCCCGCCAGCGTGTCCCCCCCGCCAACTTCAATGGGGGGACCGGCTCCGGTCGATGGCAATGAGGGCGGCCCCGAGGGCGCCGGCCAGCTGGGGTTCCTCCGGGACGAGGAAGCGGATCCGGAACCGGTCCTCGAGGGCCTTCCGCGCGGCGGGATTCTTCGCGACCCCCCCGGTCATCACGGCGGGGGCAACGATCCCGATCCGATCGGCGAGAGCGCCGATGCGCTCGGAGATGGCCAGGTGCACCCCCCACGCGATGTCGTCCGGGTCGGCCCCGGAGGCGATCAGGGAGACCACCTCCGTTTCCGCGAACACCGTGCAGGTAGAGCTGATCGGCAGGGAGCGCGCGGCGAGGAGGGAGCGTCCCCCCATCTGCTCCAGGTCCATCTCGAGCGTCCTCGCCATCACCTCAAGAAAGCGCCCGGTTCCCGCCGCGCACTTGTCGTTCATGGCGAAGTCGGCAACCTTCCCGTCGTGGGAGAGGCGGATCACCTTGCTGTCCTGCCCGCCGATGTCCAGCACGGTGAGGGCGTCGGGAAAGAGATGCCGGGCCCCCCGGGCGTGGCAGGTGATCTCCGTCACCCGCAGGTCGGCGACCTCGGCCATCTCGCGGCCGTATCCCGTCGCCACGGTGCAGACGATATCCTCCCGGCAGGCGCCTGCGGCGGCGAGGGCGGCGTCCAGCGCCTCCCGGGCCGCCTTCCGCGTCGACGCCCCGGTGGCCGTGATGGCCGAGCCGAGGAGGACGCGGTCCGCGGAGAGGAGGGCGACGTCCGTGGAGAGGGACCCGATGTCGATCCCCGCGTAGATCATGGGGCGCCCGTTCACAGCGTTTCCAGCCGGTAGGACCGCGTGCCGAGCCCGATCTCCTCGGCGGCGGCGAGCTGGACGGTCCAGTCCACGGAGGGGTGGGTTTCCCGGAACGGGTCCCTCCCCGCGGCACGGACCACGAGATCGACGCACGCCTGGTCGAGGGCCACCGGATCCGGGGATGCGAGGATGCCGACGTCCGGGGCGATGGGCCGGTCGTTGCTGCCGTAGCAGTCGCAGAACGGGGAGATCTGCGTGACGAACGAGAGGAAGAGGGAAGAGGACTCCTTCCCGGACACCGCCCCCAGGGCGTGCTCCGCCATTTTCCGCTGCACCGTCGGCGAGGCCTCGTCCCAGTTCACCTTCACCGTCCCCTCCGGGCATACCACGATGCAGTCGGCGCAGCCGATGCAAATTCCCGGGGAGATGACCGCCTTCCGGTCCCGCACCGCGATCGCGCCCGAGGGGCAGTGGACCACGCACGTCCCGCACGCCGTGCAGCCCGCGGGGTCCACGGTCGGGGCCACGGTGGAGTGCTGCGCGAGCTTGCCGGACCGGGAGGCGCACCCCATTCCCAGGTTCTTCAGCGCCCCCCCGAAGCCGGTGATCTCGTGCCCCTTGAAGTGGCTCACCGCGACCAGCGCGTCGGCGTTGGCGATCTCCGCACCGATGGAGACTTCCCGGAAAATCCGCCCGGCGACCGGCACCGGTACCACGCTCTCGCCGCGCAGGCCGTCCGCGACGATCACGGGCGCGCCCACGACGGCCCAGGCGAAGCCGTTCCGGATCGCCGTGGAGAGGTGGTCGACCGCGTTCGACCGCCCTCCCACGTAGAGGGTGTTCGTGTCGGTGAGGAACGGCCGGCCGCCGGCGGCGGCGATCTCCTCGACCACTTTCCGGAGGAAGACCGGGCGGACGAAGGAAACGTTGCCCGGTTCGCCGAAGTGGAGCTTCACCGCGGTCAGGTCTCCCCGGCCGATCCGTTCCCGGATGCCCGCCGCGCGGAGGAGGGCGCCGGTCTTGTCCAGGAGGCTGTTCCCCGGACGGGCGGAAAGGTCCGTGAACCAGACGGTCGACTGCATCCCGGCCTCGCGTTGACGTAGTGGCGGAAAGGCAATATAATACAACGAAATGACGTTTCCCGTGACGCTTCCCGAGACTCCCGATGGAGGTTCAGGCCCTGTGGAATTCAAGATAGGGGACATGGCGGTATATCCGGCCCACGGGGTGGGCGTGGTCCAGGCGATCGAGACCAAGAGCTTCAAGGACGGCAAGAGGGAGTCTTTCTACGTCCTCCGGATCCTCGATACCGGCGTCACCATCATGATCCCGATGGGGAACTCCGGCCAGGTGGGATTGCGGAGGGTCATGGACACCACGGCGGTGCGATCGGTGTACAAGATCCTCCGGGAGCGGGAGGTGGCGCTGGAGCCCAAGCCGTGGAACCGCCGGTACCGGCAGTACATGGAGAAGCTCAAGTCCGGATCCCCCTTCGAGATCGCCGAGGTGCTGCGGAACCTGCTCCTCCTGAAGGCGGAGAAGGCCCTCTCCTTCGGCGAGCGGAAGATGCTGGACGCGGCGAGATCCCTGCTGGTGAAGGAGATCTCCATCGCGAAATCCGTATCCGAGGAAGCCGTCGAAGCGGATCTCCGCCGCTTCCTGAACCTGTAATTCCCGCCCGGTCGCGACCCGTCGATCCGTCCCGGCGCGGCCCTCGGGCGGCAACTCTCCCCGGAATCCATACCCTGCCGGAGGGCCGTTGGGCTTCACGGTGGCCATCATCGTCGCGGGAGGAGCGGGGCGCCGCATGGGCGGCCCGGTCCCGAAGCAGTTCCTCGCCCTCGCCGGCCGTCCGCTGCTCGATCGCGCCCTGTCGGCCGCCGCCGCCGCCGGTTGCGTGGACGCCATCGTCCTCGCCCTTCCTGCGGGAACCCCGGCGGAGGCGCGGGAATCGTACCGGAACCTCCCGAAGGTGGCGGTCGTGGTCGACGGAGGGGCGGAACGGCAGGACTCCGTGCGCAACGCCCTCGGGGCCGTTCCGGCGGACGCAGAGATCGTCCTCGTTCACGACGCGGTGCGGCCCTTCGCTTCCGCGGCGCTGTTCGAACGGTGCGCGGAGTTTGCCCGCGCTCACGGCGCGGCGGTCCCCGTGATCCCCGTCCGCGACACCCTGAAGACGTGGGACCGCGCGGCGGGCTCGCTCGTCACGCGGGACCGGTCGGAGTTCCTCCGCGCCCAGACCCCGCAGGGGTTCCGCACCGGGATCCTCCGGAATGCGTACGAACGGGCGGCGAAGGAAGGGCGATTCGGCACGGACGACGCATCCCTCGTCGAGGCGGCGGGGTATCCGGTGTTCGCCGTCCCGGGGGAGGAGGGGAACATCAAGGTCACGCTCCCAGAAGATCTGCGGATGGCGGCCGGTCTTCTCGCGGAGACGCCCGATTTCCGCATCGGCCTGGGGGGGGATGCCCACCGGCTGGTCGAAGGGCGCGAACTTTGGCTCGGGGGCGTGCGGGTTCCGCACCCGTTTGGGCTGCTGGGCCATTCCGACGGGGACGTGCTGCTCCATGCCGTTTCCGACGCGATCTACGGGGCCCTCGGGGATCGGGACATCGGGTTCCATTTCCCGCCGGGGAAGGAGGAGACCCGCGGGATCGCGGGCCGCTCGATCCTGGCGCACGCGCGGTCGCGGATGGCCGAAAGCGGTTTCGGCCTCGTGGGAATGGACGCCGTGGTCGTGTGCGAGGCACCCCGGATCGCCCCTCTGGCGGACGCAATCCGGTCGTCCATCGCGGGGATCCTCTCGGTTCCGGAGGACCGGATCAGCGTGAAGGGAAAGACCACGGAAGGGATGGGGTTCGAGGGGCGGGGCGAAGGAATTTCCGCGTGGGCGGTTGCCCTCCTGTGCGGCGCGCTCCCGCGGGCCTCCGGGGGGAGCGCGGAATGAGCCTTGCGGTGTTCAATACGCTGGGCGGGCGGAAGGAGGCGTTCGTACCGGAGACGCCGGGAGCAGTGAGGATGTACGTGTGCGGCGTGACGGTGTACGACCTGTGCCACATCGGCCACGCCCGCGCCAACGTGGCGTTCGACATCATCGTGCGGTACCTCCGCCACGCCGGGTACGAGGTCCGATACGTCCGGAACTTCACCGACATCGACGACAAGATCATCCGGAAGGCGAACCAGGAGGGAATTTCCTTCGAAGCCGTCTCCCGGAAATACATCGACGCCTTCTACGAGGACTTCGACCGGATGGGGCTGCTTCGCCCCGATGCGGAGCCGAAGGCGACGGAGCACATCCCGGAGATCGTCGCTCTCGTTTCCCGGCTGGTCCGCGCCGGCGTGGCGTACGCGGTGGACGGGGACGTCTATTACGCCGTCCGGGGCTTCCCGGCGTACGGGAAGCTCTCCGGGAAGAACGTGGAGGATCTCCTCTCCGGGGCCCGGGTCGAGGTGGACGAGCGGAAGCAGGACCCCCTCGACTTCGCCCTCTGGAAGGCGTCGAAGCCGGGGGAGCCCGCCTGGGACAGCCCCTGGGGGCCGGGCCGGCCGGGTTGGCACATCGAGTGCTCCGCCATGGCCATGAAGCACCTCGGAGAGACGTTCGACATCCACGGAGGGGGGAAGGACCTCGTCTTCCCGCACCACGAGAACGAGATCGCGCAGTCCGAGGCGGCCACGGGAAAACCGTTCGCGCGCTACTGGCTCCACAACGGGTTCGTCAACATCGACAACGAGAAGATGAGCAAGTCCCTCGGGAATTTCTTCACCCTCCGGGACGTGCTCGCTCGGGTGAGCCCGGAGGTGCTACGGTTCTTCTTCGCGTCGAGCCACTACCGCAGCCCCATCGACTATTCCGACCGGAGCCTCGCGGAGGCGAAGGCGGGGCTGGACCGGCTGTACCGGGTGAAGGAGAAAGCCGAAGGGTGCCGGGCCGCGGGGGCGTCGCCGTCGGCCGTCCCGGGGGGGGAGGAGTTCTCCCCGCTGCGCGACGCCCGGAAGCGGTTCGACGAGGCGATGGACGACGACTTCAACACGGCGGCCGCGCTGGGACGGCTCTTCGACGCCGTCCGGGCGCTCAACCGGCTCGCGCCCGCCGTGCCCGGGGCGGATCTCCCGCTGGCCGGGCAGTTCCTCGCGGGGTACGGGGTCGTCGAGCCGCTCTTCTCGGTGCTCGGGCTCCTGCGGCTCCCTTCCGCGGACTATTTCCACGACGCGGGCGCCGGCGGCCGGGTGCCGGAGGCGGAGATCCTTGCCCGCATCGAGGAGCGCCGCGCCGCCCGGGCGGCGAAGGATTACGCCGCGGCCGACCGGATCCGGAAGGATCTCGAGGCGGCGGGCGTCCTCCTCGAGGACGGCAAGGGCGGCACCACCTGGAAGTACCGGGAATGACCGGTTCTCCGGTGCCACGGCTCGCGGGGCGGTTCCTCTCCGCTACGCTCGCGAACTGCGCCCGCTCGCTGCGATTCCGCTCGACGCAATCGTTGCCTCGCTCCATACGCCGCTGCGAGGAACCCCCCGCTGCGCCTTCGGCACCGTTCCGGCATTCCATCGGATGGGACTGCACGGAAGGGAACTGACGTGGGGTCGGTGTTCCAGCTTGCGGCGCCGTTCTCCCCGTCGGGGGACCAGCCCGCGGCGATCCGCGAACTTGCCGCGGGCCTAGATCGCGGCATCCCGCGCCAGGTGCTCCTCGGCGTCACCGGCTCGGGAAAGACGTACACGATGGCGTCCGTCATCGCCGCCACCGACCGGCCGGCACTGGTGATCGCCCCGAACAAGACGCTCGCCGCCCAGCTGTACTCCGAGTTCACGCACCTCTTTCCCGGGAACGCCGTCGAGTATTTCGTCTCCTACTACGACTATTACCAGCCCGAGGCGTACGTCCCGCAGACCGACACCTACATCGAGAAGGACTCGTCGATCAACGAGCAGATCGACAAGATGCGGCACAGCGCCACGAAGTCGGTCATGACCCGGCAGGACGTGATCGTGGTCGCCTCCGTCTCCTGCATCTACGGGCTGGGGTCCCCGGAGTTCTACGGCAGGATGACGGTGCGCGTGGCGGCCGGGGCGGAGTTCCCGCGCAACGCCCTCCTTCGCCGGCTGGTCGACCTGCAGTACGAGCGGAACGACGTGGACTTCCACCGGGGGACCTTCCGGGTCCGGGGGGATGCGGTGGAGCTGTTCCCCGCCTACGAGGAGGAGAAGGTCCTCCGGATCGAGTACGACGAGGACCGGATCGGGCGGATGCGGTACGTGGACCCCCTCCGCGGGACCCGGCTGGCGGAGGTCCGCGAAACGGTCATCTTCCCGGCCAGCCACTACGTGACCCCCGGGGACCAGCTCGATCGGGCGGTCCTGGGGATCGAGGAGGAGCTGGCCGGGCGGCTCGCCGGGTTGTCCGCGGAGGGGAAGATCCTCGAGGCGGAGCGCCTGCGGCAGCGGACCGCCTACGACCTGGAGATGATCCGGCAGACGGGGTTCTGCTCCGGCATCGAGAACTACTCCCGACACCTCGACGGGCGCCGGGCGGGGCAGCCCCCGTACACCCTCCTCGACTACTTCCCGAAGGGATTCGTCACATTCCTCGACGAGTCCCACATCACCGTCCCCCAGCTGAACGGGATGTACAACGGGGACCGGTCCCGGAAACAGACGCTGGTGGACTTCGGCTTCCGGCTCCCCTCGGCCCTGGACAACCGGCCACTGCGGTTCGAGGAGTTCCTCTCCCGGGTCGGGCAGGTGATCTTCGTCTCGGCCACCCCCGCCGACTACGAACTCCGCGAGAGCGGCGGCGCGGTGGTGGAGCAGATCATCCGGCCCACCGGACTCGTGGATCCCGAAGTGGAGGTCCGTCCCGCGCGGCGGCAGGTGGACGACCTCCTGTGGGAGATCCGTGCGCGGGCAGCGGCGGGGGAGCGCGTGCTGGTCACCACCCTGACGAAGCGGATGGCGGAGGACCTGACGGAATATTACGAGGGGCAGGGCGTGCGGGTGCGCTACCTCCATTCCGACATCGACACGGTGGAGCGGGTGAACATCCTCCGGCAGCTCCGGCTGGGGGCGTTCGACGTCCTGGTGGGGATCAACCTGCTGCGGGAGGGGCTCGACCTCCCGGAGGTGTCGCTGGTGGCGATCCTGGACGCGGACAAGGAGGGGTTCCTGCGTTCCTCCCGCTCCCTCGTCCAGACCTTCGGGCGGGCGGCGCGCAATCTCTCGGGGAAGGTCCTCCTCTACGCGGACACGGAGACCGGCTCGATGCGGGCGGCGATCCACGAAACGAGGCGGCGCCGGGAGCGGCAGATGGCGTACAACGCGGCCCACGGCATCACCCCGGAAACGGTGCGGAAGGCCGTCGCGGGCCCGATCGGCCAGGCGTGCGAGGCGGACTACGTCCCCGTTCCCGCCGCCGGCCAGGCGGAATTCGCGTCCCGGGAGGAGCTTGCCAGGACCGTCTCCCGGCTCCGGAAGGAGATGGAGAAGGCGGCGAGGAAACTCGATTTCGAGCGGGCGGCTTCGGTGCGCGACCGGATCCTCGCGCTGGAGAAGGCGGAGCTGGCGGCGGGCTGACCGGTGGCGACCCTCTCCGAATGGAGGACCTTCCCGCGCTCCCCCGGCGTCTACATCATGAGCGACGCCCGGGGGAAGGTCCTGTACGTGGGGAAGGCGAAGGACCTTCGGTCCCGCGTCTCCAACTACACCGCGCCCGGCGGCGACGGACGTCCCCGCATCCCCCTCCTCGTCGCGCAGGCCCGGGAAGTGCGGTGCATCGTCACCGCCACCGAGAAGGAAGCCCTCCTCCTCGAAAACACGCTCATCAAGAAGCACCGTCCCCCGTTCAACGTCTTTTTCCGCGACGACAAGGAGTATTTGCTGCTGCGCCTCGACCGCAACGAGGAGTTTCCGCGGCCCGAGCTCGTCCGGCGGGCCGCGCGCGACGGGGCCACGTACTTCGGACCGTACTCCTCGGCGCGGGGGATCCGGGAAACCGTGCGGGAGCTGCTCCGGATCTTCCCGATGTGCTCCTGCACCCGGCGGAAGTTCGCCTCCCGGCGGCGCCCCTGCCTCAACTACCAGATGGGGCGCTGCCCCGGCGCCTGCGCCGGGCTCGTCACCCGGGAGGAGTACCTTCCCGCGGTGGACAACGCCGTGCGGTTCCTCCGCGGGGAGCACCGAGACCTGGTGCGGCGGTGGAAGGGGGAGATGGCGGCGCTTTCCGGCGCGATGCGGTACGAGGAGGCGGCGAAGGTGAGGGACCGGATCGCCCTGGTTTCGAAGACCCTCGTGCGGCAGCGGGTGGTAAAGGCGGTGGGAGGGGACGTCGACGTGGTGGGCTGGCACCGGGAAGGGGGGCAGGTCACGGCGTCGGTGCTGTACGTGCGCGGCGGAAGGCTGACAGATGCCCACCACCGGCACTTCCGGTGGGAAGGGGAGGACGAGGAGGCGATGGCGTCCTTCCTCCTGCAGCACTACGCGGAGGGCGCTTTCTTCCCGCGGGAGATCCTGCTGCCGTTCCCGCTCCCCGACCGGCCGGCTCTCGCGGCGGCCCTCTCCGACCGCTCGGGGCGCAGGGTAACCCTCCGGGCCCCGGAGAAAGGGGAGCGGGCGCGCCTGGCGGAGCTCGCGGCGCGGAACGCGCAGGAGGCGGCCCGGATGCACAAGGAGCGGGAGGAGGCGTACGGCAGGATCTCGGAGCGGATGGCGGAGCTGTTCTCGCTCCCGTGTCCGCCCGTGCGGATCGAGGGGTACGACATCTCCAACATGTCCGGCGAGGAGCCCGCGGGTTCCATGGTGGTGTTCCTCGAGGGGAGGCCGGCGAAGAGGTGGTACCGGAAATTTTCCGTCCGGGGAGTGCCGGGCCAGGACGACTTCGCCATGATGGAGGAGGTGGTACGGCGCCGTTTCGGGCACGGCGACGATTTCGGCGGTTCCCCCGACCTCGTCCTGATCGACGGAGGCAAGGGCCAGCTCTCGTCCGCCCTGGCGGCCCTGCGCGCGGCGGGGAGGGAGGAGGTCCCCGCGGTGTCGCTCGCCAAGGAGCGGGTCCGCGGAGGGGAGAAGGTGTTCCGCGAGCGGGTCTTCGTCCCCGGCCGGAAAAATCCCCTTCTCCTCCCGGGAAACGACCCGGTGCTCCACCTCCTCATGCGGATTCGGGACGAGGCCCACCGGTTCGCCGTGACGTTCCACCGCGCCCGCCGCACCCGCAAGGCCTTCGGAGCAAACCCCGTTTAGGGGGACACTGTTCGGTTTAGACTTGCCGTCCTGGACGAATGGGAAGTGTGTCCTCCGCCAGCGTGTCCCCGCCAGCAACCGCCCGCGGTACGGCTCTTGCCGGCAGTTGCCCCATGGACCACCCGTTCCGGGGGCTTGGCGGCCTCTTCCTCCTGCTGTTCTGCTTCCTCTCCGGGGTCTTCCTGGGCCTCCTCGCCGGAACTGCGGCGGGAGCGGCCTCGGGGATCCTCCTTGTCGCTTCCGCTGCTCTCCTCTTCCTCCGGGCCGGCCCGGTGCCTGTGGCCTGCGCGGTCGCGGCGCTGTGCGGAGGCCTCACCTCCCAGAGGCTGCCCCTGCTCGCACCGGAGGCAGTGCTCCCTTACACCGGGGTGGAGGTCGTCCTCGAGGGGCGGGTGCCGGAAATCCGCGCGACCGACGGCGGCTGGTCCGGGGCGGCGGAGGAGGCGGTGGTGTCCCTTCCGGGGACGGCTTCCTCCCTTCGTATCGGAACCGTCCTTTTTCACGTCCGGAATCCGGAGTCCGCGGTTTCGTTCCCGTCCCGACTGAGGGCCGTGGGGCGCCTGCACGCGGCGCGCGGCCTGGGGAACCCCGGCGAGATCCCGAGGGAACTCTCGGCGATGGCCGCGGGAGCGCAATACGCCTTCTCCGCGGACGCGGGGAAAGCGGTATTCCTGCCGCTCCCGCGCGGAGAGCGCACGGTGCTCGACCGGTTCGCGCGGGCGCGGGGGAGGACGGGAGAGTGGGTGCGAAGGCACGCGGGGGAGTCGAACGGGTCCCTCTACCTCCTGTCCCTCGCCACCGGGGAGGTCCCCCCGTATTCCCACCCGATGGTGGGGCTCCTGAGAAGAACCGGCCTCGCCCACCTGCTGGCCATTTCCGGGGTCAACGTCGCGGTGTTCCACATCCTCGCGGTCGCCTCCCTGCGACTGGGAATCTGGGTCGTTCGCCGGAGGCACGGTACGCCGGACCTGAACCGCCTGCCTCCCTTGCTGTCCCTTCCGGCGTGCTGGGCATACGTCCTCCTCGCGGGCGCCCCGACGCCCGCGGTGCGCTCCGCGGGCATGATCACGTTGTCCGTCATCGGGTGGAACCGCCTGGGAACAAGGGCGCCGGGAATCGCCTGGTCCTTCATGCTCTGCCTCACGGTGGTGGCCTCCCCCCTTTCGATGCTCTCCTCCTCATTCCTCCTCTCCTACGGCGCAACCTTCCACCTGATCGCCAACGGCACGGTGCCGGCAGGCTGCGGAGCGGAAGGTGGAGACGGCGGATGGATCGGGAGGGCGCTGCGCTGGGGCGGGGAGGCGGCGCGGGCGTCCGCCGTCGCCTTCCTCGGCACGCTCCCGGTTTCCGGGGCGTTCTTCCAGGCGGTCCCCGCGGGGGCGATCCTGTGGAACGTGCTGTTCGGGCCGGTCCTGGGGGCGGCCGGGGTCGCCGGTGCCTCCCTTGCGGTTGCCGGCGGCGCCTTCGGTCTGGACATCCTGGGGCCCCCGGTGCGGCTCGCCTCCGAGGGACTGACCCTTGCCTTGCGGCTGCTGGACGCCGCATCGGGATCCGGGGCGGGATATTTCGCGATCCCGCCGGCGGGCATCGGCGCGGCTGCGGCGTGCACCATGGCGGGATTCGCGGGCACGCTCCGGCTGCTCCGCAGTGGAATGCGCCCGTGGCCGGCCGCGGCGGCATCCTCCGCCCTGTTTCTCCTGTGGGCGCACCTTCCCTTCCTCGCGCTTCCCGCTCCCGGCTTCTCCTTCACCGCCATGAACGTAGGGAAGGGCGCATCCCACCTGGCCGCGTTCCCGGACGGCCGGAAGATGCTGATCGACTGCGGGAGTGCATTGCGGGGAGACGCAGGGGTGCGGGCGGTCGTGCCGTTCCTCCGGGGGAGCGGAATCCGCCGGATCGACGTCCTTGTGCTGACGCATCCCCACGAGGATCATTACGGAGGGGCGGACGCGGTGCTCTCCGCCTTCCCGGTCGGCGAAATCTGGATCCCGGAAGGCAGCCCGCCCGAAGCGTTCGGCCCGGCTGTCCGGATTTTCCGGGGAAAGGTGCGCTTCCTGCGATCGGGGGACCGGGAGCGGTTCGGGGGAGTCGATGTCCTCGTGCGGGCCCCGAAGGCGGGAGCGGAAGGAAAAACCAACGAGCGGGGGATCGCTCTGGAATTCCGCTTTGGTATCCTGTCCCTGTGGCTTCCGGCGGATCTGGAGGGGGGGCCGTCCAGGTGGGGTACGCCGCAGCCGGAAGCGGGGGATACAAGGGTTCTCCTCCTGCCGCACCACGGGTCGCCGGGCGCGGCGCCGGCGGAGTGGATGGCCTTCTGCCGGCCGGCCGCCACGGTCGGACAAAATGGCGATTGTTTCACCGGGGGAAATCTGGTACTTTCGGGACAGCGTTTCCTGTTGGAAAACGGAGCGTTTACCGTCCGATCCGGCGGGAAGGGCGCAACGTTCGAACAGGGAGGCCTCCGCGGGGCCCTTCGTCTCCTGTGGCGGCTGACGTGAGGATTCTTCGCCCGATGACCACCATGCCCCGGGGACGGACCGGAACATGACCACCCAGCGCGTTCTCATCCTGTGCCCGGAATCCACGGGCATCGAGAACATGGTGAAGGTCCCCTCCCTGAAGGGGGTGCATTTCTCCATATTCCCCGACTGGCAGAGCGGCTCCGCGGCGCTCCGCAAGGAGAATTTCTCGGTCATCATCGCGCAGAAGCCGCCGAGGAAGCCGGGCGCGGAGGAGTTCGTCGCCGAGATCCTCGACCTCGCCCCGAAGACGCCCCTGATGCTCATCCTTCCCCGCAGCGAGGGGCCGTCGGTCCTGGAAGCGCTCAAGGGCGGCGCGGCGGAGATCCTGTTCGAGGAGAACCTCTCGGAAGCGCTGGGTCCGTGCCTCGAAAAGTACCTCTTCTCCGGCTACGGGATGCTCCGCCGGCTTTCCCTCGACGAGCTGTTCGACTTCTGCATCCCCGTCATCACCACCACGGAAATGGGGCTCCTTTCCGTGACCATCCTGGAGAAACTCCGGGAGGCGCTGGGGGCGACGTGCGGAGTCCTCTTCCGGGAGGGGGGCGAAGGGATCGCCCCCTACCTGGTCCAGGCGTCGATCGGCTTTCCCGACGAAGCGGCCCCGGCCTCTTTCCTGCGCCGGTTCGGAGGCCCCCTGGTGCGGCGATCCGGGGCGGTCCCCGTTGTGTTTCCGGCGGAAGAACTGCAGGCGGACGGGCCCGGCGGACGGTGGCCGCTCGACCAGAGCCCCGTGCTGTTCACGCTCCGGTTCGATCTCTCGCCGGGCTCCCGTATCTACGCCATGATGGGTCTACGGGGTACGCCGGGGGGGGGCGGCGCTGAACAGCCCGCTCCTGAACTTCTTCCACCGCCAGGCGCGTCTCTCGCTCATCAACTCCGAACGGAACGCCCAGGCCCAGAGCCTGATCTACATCGACGACCTCACCAAGCTCTACAACAGCCGGTACCTCAACGTGGTGCTCGATCGGGAGATGAAGCGGTCCGAGCGGTACCGGAACTTCTTCTCGGTCCTCTTCATGGACGTGGACTTCTTCAAGCGGGTGAACGACGCGCACGGACATCTGGTGGGCAGCCGGGTCCTGGTCGAGGTAGGCTCCCTTCTCCGGTCGTGCGTCCGGGAGACCGACACCGTCGTCCGGTACGGGGGCGACGAGTTCGTGGTTCTCCTCGTGGAAACGAACGCCGAGGAGGCGATGCTCGTGGCGGAGCGGATGCGGCTGATGGTGGAGTCGGGGAGGTTCGTCGCGGATCTCGGCCTCGACATCCGCCTGACGATCTCCATCGGCATCGCCGCCTTCCCCGAGCACGCAAACACCAAGCAGCACCTTCTGAACCTCGCGGACCAGGCGATGTACCGGGGAAAGGAATCCAGCCGGAACGTCGTCTACCTCGCAAACCCGCAGAACGTATCATGACATTGGCGAACGTCCGGGGGATGAAGGACATCCTCCCCCCCGAGTCCGCGCGTTTCACCGCCCTCGAGGCGGCGTTCCGGTCCCACGCCGGGCGCTTCGGGTTCCGGGAGGTCCGGACCCCGATCCTGGAGAAGACCGAACTGTTCTCCCGCGCGGTCGGCGAGTCCACCGACATCGTGGAGAAGGAGATGTACACCTTCACGGACCGCTCCGGCGAGAGCCTGACGGCACGCCCGGAGGGTACCGCGCCGGTGGTCCGCGCCCTTCTCTCGAACCGGGCGGCCGTGGGGGAGTGGCCGGTCCGGCTCTTCTACATCGGCCCGATGTTCCGACACGAGCGCCCGCAGAAGGGTCGGCTCCGCCAGTTCCACCAGTTCGGCGCGGAGTTCTTCGGGACCGACGCGCCGTACGCCGACGCGGAGACGATTGCCTTCCTCCACGGATTCCTCCGGGAGGTGGGCCTCGCCGCCGTTTCCCTCGAGATCAACTCCTTGGGGGACCCAACGTGCCGGCCCGCCTACCACGAGCGGCTCTCGGCGTTTCTCGCCGCCCGGGAAGGGGAGCTGTGCGACGACTGCCGCCGGCGGCGGGATCGGAACCCGCTCCGCGTCCTCGACTGCAAATCCGAGAGGTGCATCCGCGCCACGGCGGATGCCCCGTCCGTCCTGGACGCCCTGTGCGAGCCGTGCCGGGACCATTTTTCCGCTGTGGAGGCCGCGCTCGCCTCCGCGGGGATCCCTTTCGCGCGGAATCCCCGGATGGTCCGCGGCCTCGACTACTACCGGCGCACCACCTTCGAGTTCGTCATTCCCGGCATGGGCGCGCAGAACACCGTCGCGGCCGGCGGACGGTACGACGGCCTGGCGGAACTGATCGGGGGGAAGGAGCGCGTGCCGGCGATCGGGTTCGCCATCGGGGTGGAGCGGCTCCTCATGCTCCTGGGGAACGGAACCGCGCCGGAACCGGAAGTCGACGTGTACCTCGCGACGTCCGCCCCGTCCCTCCTTCCGGAAGCGTTCCGCTGGAAACTCGGGCTGATCGCCTCGGGGGTCCGCGCCGAGGCGGACTACGACGGCCGCAGCCTGAAGAGCCAGTTCCGGCGGGCCGATCGGTCCGGGGCGAAGGTGGTCGTCGTCCTCGGCGAGGAGGAGGCACGGCGCGGCAACGTGGGGTATCGCGACATGGCCCGGGGCACGCAGGAAGAGATCCCGAAGGACGAGGCGATGCGGCGGCTTCTCAACCGCGACAAGGAGGAATGACGTTGGACGCTTTTCTGCCGGAACACAAGCGCACGATCTACTGCGGCCATGTCCGCACGGAGCACATCGGGAAGGAGGTCGTCCTCTGCGGGTGGGTGCACCGGCGGAGGGACCACGGGGGGCTGGTGTTCGTCGATCTGCGGGACCGCGAGGGGCTGGTGCAGGTCGTCGTCAACCCGGAAGGCTCTGCGGACGCGCACGCCAAGGCCGACGCGATCCGGGTGGAGTACGTGCTCTCGGTCCGCGGGGTTGTCCGCCGGCGGCCGGCGGGGACGGAGAACCGGAACCTGCCGACCGGGGACGTCGAGGTGGCGGCAGCCTCCCTCGCCATCCTGAACGAGTCGAAGCCGATCCCGTTCTCCCTGGAGGACGACACGGACGTGGCGGAGAACGTCCGCCTGAAATACCGGTACCTCGATCTGCGGCGGCCGACGATCCAGGCGATGTTCATGAAGCGCGCCCGGCTCGCCCGCTCCGTGCGGGAATATTTCTTCGAGAACGGCTTCCTCGAGGTGGAGACGCCGGTCCTCACCAAGAGCACCCCGGAAGGCGCGAGAGACTACCTCGTTCCGTCCCGCGTGAACGCCGGGATGTTCTACGCCCTTCCGCAATCCCCGCAGCTGTTCAAGCAGATCCTCATGATCGCGGGGTACGACCGGTATGCCCAGATCGTGAAGTGCTTCCGGGACGAGGACCTGCGGGCGGACCGGCAGCCGGAGTTCACGCAGATCGACGTGGAGATGTCGTTCGTCGACCGGGAAGACATCTTCGCCATGATGGAGGGGTTGATGGCCCGCGTCTTCCGGGACGTCCTGGGCGTCGGGATCGCCACGCCGATCCCCCGCATGAGCTACCGGGAGGCGATGGACCGGTTCGGCGTCGACAAGCCGGACACGCGGTTCGGCCTCGAGATCACCGACTACACCGGCCTCCTGTCGGGTGCGGAATTCCGCGTCTTCCGGGAGGTGGCCGCGAAGGGAGGCGTCATCCGCGGGATCACGGCCCCGGGGATGGCCGACGCAAGCCGATCGGAAGTCGCCGCCCTGGAGGAGGTCGCGAAGATCGGCGGCGCAGCGGGGCTCGCCTCGTTCAAGGTGACCGACGCCGGGGTCACCTCGTCCCTGGGGAAGTTCTTCACGGTTTCCCAGCTGGACGCGCTTCGGGACGCCGCCCGCGCGAAGCCGGGGGACCTCGTCCTGGTCATCGCGGACGCGTTCGACGTCGCGTGTGCCTCCCTGGGCCGCCTCCGGCTGCACCTCGGCGAGAAGCTCGGTCTGATCGACAAATCCCTCTATCACATCCTGTGGGTGACCGACTTCCCGCTCCTGGAGTGGGACAAGGAGGAGAAGCGGTGGGGGGCGATGCACCACCCCTTCACCGCCCCGCTGGACGAGGATCTCCCGCTCCTCGACACGGACCCCGGGAAGGCGCGCGCCAAGGCGTACGACATGGTGCTGAACGGCTCGGAGATCGGCGGCGGGAGCATCCGGATCCACCGGAAGGACGTGCAGTCGAAGATGTTCGGGCTGCTCGACATCGGGCCCGACGCGGCGCGGGCGAAGTTCGGGTTCCTGCTGGAAGCCCTCGAGTTCGGCGCACCGCCCCACGGCGGCATCGCCTTCGGCCTCGACCGCCTGGCGATGCTCTTCTCGGGGGCGAAGTCGCTTCGGGACGTCATCGCCTTCCCGAAGACGCAGAAGGCGACGTGCCTGATGACCGACGCCCCCTCCCCGGTGGACGTCAAGCAGCTCAGGGAGCTGTCGATCCGCGTTACGGTCCCGGAGAAGAAGTAGAAACGGAAAGGGGGGCGTTTCCGCCCCCCTTTCCCCGTTCGCTCCTTCCCATTCCTACTTCTGGAGCACGAAGTCGTCCCGGCGGTTCTTCTGCCAGCACTCCTCGTTGTGATCGGAGCAGAGCGGCTTCTCCTTGCCGTAGCTGACCGTGGAGATCCGGTTTGCGTCGACGCCCAACCCCACGAGGTACTTCTTCGCGGAGGTTGCGCGGCGGTCGCCGAGGGCCATGTTGTACTCCGAGGTCCCCCGCTCGTCGCAGTTCCCCTGGATCTGGATCTTCGCGTCCTTGTTCTTCTTCAGGTACTCCGCCGTCTTCTGGAGCGCGGGCTTGGCGTCCTCGCGGATGAACGACTTGTCGAAGTCGAAGTAGATCGGGTCCAGGGCCACCTTCTCTTCCACCTTCGCCGGCGGCGGAGGCGGCGGAGGAGCCGGTGCCGGCGGCGGCGGAGGCGGCGGCGGTTCCGGCGCGGGCGCGGGAGCCGGTGCCGGCGGCGGAGGCGGCGGTTCCGGCGCGGGCGCCGGCTTCCTCGCCTCGGCGCACTTCTTCGCCTTCGCGAGCGCCGCGTCGGCCGCGGCCTCGGCGATTTTCAGCTGCTCGCCCCCCTCCATTTCGGATTTCCAGTTGCTCTCCGACAACTCGTGGCGGGCGTCCTCGAGGGCGACCTTCGCCTTGGCGATTTCGGGGTACGGGATGCATTCCGGGGCGCCGATGCGCTCCGCCTCGGCGATCTTCGCCTCGATGGCGGCGATGCGGTCCGATTCGCTCTTGGTGAGCTGCCGCGCGGCGCACCCCGCGGTGAACGCGACGGCGAGAACCAGGATGGCGATCAGGAAAAGATGGCGGTTTCTCATTTCGCACCTCCCCCGGCCTTCTTCACCGCAGCCGCGGAGTGCTCCTCGCACTTCTTGGAGAACACCTGGGCCTGCTTGTTGTCGCCGTCCCCGACCGACTCCTTGACGGCGTAGTTGAGGTATTCCGACGCCATGTAGTAATCCATCGGCGCCTTGGTCTCTGTGCCGGCCGCCTTTGCCTTGCCCAGCGCCTCGCGGCACTCGGCGATGCGGTTCGACGTGGTGAAGTACCGGTCCGAGCTGCACGCGGCCAACAGGGCGACGCACGCGAGCAGCAAGACGACCCTTGCACATGCCACCTTCATCGTTTCCCTCCTTTTCTTCCTGATGTTGTATGGGATCGGTTCAGGGGGGTCCCGTACCGTCCCGGATCGAAACAAACGGTCCCGATGGGAACAAACTTACTATAAAAAAGATAAATATCCTATAGTAGTTTCGTGCTCCCGAAGGAATTCCTGCAGCCGGGGTCCGTCGCGGTCGTAGGGGCCTCCAGGAACCCGGAAAAGGTGGGGTTCGGGGTATTCGCGAACCTCGTTCAGGCAGGGTTTCCCGGCCCCGTATACGGTGTGAACCCGTCCGGGGGGGAACTCCTCGGGCACCCCCTGCACCCCTCCATCGAATCGATCCCGGGTCCCGTGGACCTCGGCGTGTTCGTGGTCCCGCCGAAAGCGATCCTTTCGGGGATTCCCGCCCTCGCCCGCAAAGGGATGAAGGCGGCGATCGCCATCTCCGCGGGATTCAAGGAGGTCGGCGGGGAGGGGGTCGCCCTCGAGAGGGGGCTCTCGGTGGCCGCATCCGCGGCCGGCATCCGGGTCCTGGGCCCGAACTGCCTCGGACTCATCAACACCCACGCCTCCCTGAACGCCTCCTTCTCCCGGGGCACCCCCCGAAAGGGGCGATCTCCTTCTTTTCCCAGTCCGGGGCGCTGTGCACCGCCGTCCTCGACTGGGCCATCGGGGAGAACGTCGGCTTCTCGAAATTCGTAAGTCTCGGGAACAAGGCCGACATCTCGGAATCGGACGTCATGGAGTACCTGGCGGACGACCCGGACACGCGGGTGATCCTCGGGTACGTGGAGAGCATCGACGACGGAGGCCGGTTCCTCCGCGTGGCCAGGGGGGTGACGCGGCGCAAGCCGGTCGTCCTGGTGAAGGCGGGGGCGACCGCGGCCGGGGCGCGGGCCGCCTCTTCCCACACGGGGAGCCTCGCGGGGTCGGACCGGGCGTACGCGGCGGCGTTCCGGCAGGGCGGGGTGCTCCGGGCGGGGACGGTGGAGGACCTCTTCGACCTCGCCCTCGGATTCGCGATGCAGCCGCTCCCTCGGGGGGATCGACTCCTCGTGCTCACGAACGCCGGCGGACCGGGGATTCTCGCGGCGGACACGGCTTCGATGCTCGGCATCCCCCTCGCGGAGATCGCCGGATCCCTGCGGAAGCGGATCCTTCCGGCGCTGCCATCCACGGCGAGCCTGGCGAACCCGGTGGACATCATCGGGGACGCCCGCGCGGACCGGTACACGAGCGTTCTCTCGGCGCTCCGGGACGAGCCGTCGGTCGACGCCGTCCTCGTCCTGCT
>DASWBR010000183.1:0-3388 GCA_036390495.1 Candidatus Deferrimicrobiaceae bacterium
GCAGCGTCGTCTGGGAGAGCTGCGACGTGGCGTACAGGTAGTTCTCCACGCTGACGATCGCCCGGTTCGGATCGATGACCCGGAAATAGAGGACGGCGCTGACCTTCACGGAGACGTTGTCCCGGGTGATCACGTCCTGGGGCGGCACGTCCATCGCAACGACCCGCAGGTCCACCTTGACCATCTTGTCGATCACGGGGATGAGGAGGATGAGCCCGGGGCCCTTCGACCCGATGACCCGCCCGAGGCGGAAGATGACCCCCCGCTCGTACTCGTTCAGGATCCGGATGGCGCTGGACAGGAACAGCAAGAAGATGACCAGCATTGCGACGTAGAGATACATTTTTCGATCCTCCTTTATCGTGCGCCACGCGCCACGATCAACGTCATGCCCTCGCGGGCCGTCACCACCACCTTGTCGCCCTTCCGGAGCGGAACGTCGCAACGGGCGTCCCAAAGCTCGCCAAGGACGCGCACCTTCCCCGTCCCGTCGAAGTCCGCAAGCGCCTCCCCCGCCGCACCGATCATCCCTTCCGGGCCGGACACCGGCTTGCGGAGCTGGCTGCGCACGGCGAGGGAGACGATGCCGCCGAAGAAGGCGGCCGACACGACCGCCATGGTGATCAGCACCGTCCACGAGACGCGGAGGAACGGGTCGCTGCTCGCCCGGAAGAGCATCACGCTCCCCAGCACCAGGGCGATGATGCCCCCGATGGTCAGGGCGCCGTACGAGGCGATCTTGATCTCGAGGAGGAAGAGGATGACCGCCAGGAGGATGAGGAGGAACCCCGCGTAGTTCGCCGACAGGGTCTGGAGGGCGTAGAACCCGAGGATCAGGGAGATCCCGCCCACCACCCCGGGGAACACGGCGCCGGGGTTGGACAGCTCGAAGAAGATCCCGTAGATGCCGATCATCATCAGGATGTAGGCGACGTTGGGATCCGCCAGGGCCGACAGGACGCGGTGTCGCAGCCCCATCGGGGAGCGTGTCACCCGGGCCTCCTTCGTGCGGAGCGTGCCCCGGAACTCCCCCTTTTTCACCTCGCGGCCGTCCACCTGCGCGAGCAGCCCGTCGAGGTTCGGCGCCACGAGGTCCACCACGTTCCTCGAAAGCGCCTGCTTCTCCGAGAGGGAGGCGCTCTCCCGTACCGCGCTTTCGGCCCAGTCGGCGTTGCGCCCCCTGCTCTCCGCGAGGGACCGCGCGTACGCGGCCGCGTCGTTCTCCACCTTCCGGGACATCGTGTTGTCCATGGGGCCGCCCCCCACGCTCACGGGGTGGGCGGCGCCGATGTTGGTCCCCGGGGCCATGGCGGCCACGTCGGCGGCGAGGGTGATCAGCACCCCCGCCGAGGCGGCCCGGGCGCCCGGCGGGGAGACGTAGACGGCGACGGGGACGCGGGTCCGGATGATCGCCTGGACCATCTGGCGCATCGCGGTGTCGAGCCCGCCCGGGGTGTCCAGCTCCACCACCAGCAGCGCCGCGTTCTCCCCCTCGGCGCGCTCGATGACGGAAGAGAGGTAATCCGCCGTCACCGGGCTGATCGGGGATGCGACGGTGGCCACCAGCACCAGGGGAGGATCCGGCGGAGCGGCCGGGGCCGCCGCCGGGGAGAGGAGCGTCAGGAACGTCAGGAGCGCCAGCAGCGGGCGGACGCGGATTCGGTGGGGCGTCAAGGCTCTCGCTTCCTGTAGACGGCGAACTTCAGGTACTCCGTTTCCGGGACGGACAGGAGCACCGGGTGATCCGGCGGCTGTCCTCCCCAGGCGACGAGCTCCAGGTCCGCTCCCGCATCGGCGGCCGCGTCCCGGATCGCTTCTTTCCATTTGGCCACATCGACGAGTTGCGTGCAAGACGAGGTGGCGAGCAGCCCCCCGGGGGAGAGGACGGACAGGCCCATCCGGTTGATGTCGCGGTACCCCCGCAGTGCCCCCTCCCGCCCTTCCCGGGACTTCGTGAAGGAGGGCGGATCCAGCACGACGAGATCAAAGCGCCTCCCCCCCTCCGAAAGACCCCTCAGAGCCTGGAACAGGTCCGCCGCCTCCCCCTCCCACCGGTCTGCGACGCCGTTCCGGGATGCGTTCTCCCGGGCGGCCGCGATCGCAGGGCGGGACGAGTCGAGGGCGAAAACGCTTCGGGCCCCTCCCGCAAGGGCGTAGAGGCCGAACCCCCCTGAGGCGCAGAAGCCGTCGAGCACGCTTTTTCCCCCGGCCAGCTCCCGGACGATGTTCCGGTTTCGCCGCTGGTCGAGGAAAAATCCCGTCTTGGGGCCCGCTTCCACGTCGACCAGGAACCGCACGCCGTCGGTCTCGATCTCCTCCACGGGGGGGCCGCCTCCGCGAACGGGACCTTTCCGTTCCGCGAGTCCCTCCAGGCGTCGCCCCCCGCCTTCGGAACGTTCGAAGATCAGGCGGGGGCCGACCAGCCGCTCGAGGGTGTCCAGGAGGGGTTCCCGGACGGTTTCCATCCCGGCGGTCAGGATCTGGACCGAGAGGACCCCGCCGTACCGGTCCGCGATCAAGCCCGGGAGGAAATCCCCCTCGGAGTACACCAGCCGCAGCGCCCTCTCCTGCCCCATGCCCCCCGCGGCGCGCCGCGCCAGCGCGTCCCGAAGCCGCCCTTCGAGGAAGCCCGGCGACGGCTCCGCCTCCCCTCGCGACACGCGGCGTAGGGCGAGGCGGCAGGAGAGGTTCGCCGTCGCCGTGCCGAGAAACTCCCCCGACCGGGAGAGGACGCGCACCCACTGGCCCGGGGCCATCCCCTCCGGGACCTCCCGGAGATCGTCACCGAACACCCAGGGGTGTCCCTGGCGCAGGCGCTCCTCCCCCTTCCGGCTCACGCGGACAACGGGCAGCGGGGTCGTCATGTCAGGCGGGGAAGAGGCGCCGTGCGATGGCCTCGAAATCCTCGAACACCTCCGGCTCCCTAGCGGCGTTGCGCAGGATGAAGGCGGGGTGGTACGTGGGGAGGACGGGGACGCCTTCGAGTTCCCTCCACCGGCCGCGCACCCGGGTGATCCGCTCCTCGATGCCCAGGAGGTAGTTCAGCGCCGTGGCCCCGAGCGTGCAGATCACTTCAGGGCGGATCGCGCGGATCTGCCGGACCAGGTACGGGAGGCAAACCTTCGCTTCGTCCGGGAAAGGGACGCGGTTCCCCGGGGGACGGCACTTGACGATGTTGGCGATGTAGACGTCCTCGCGACGGAGGCCGATCCGTCCGATCCACTGGTTCAGCCGCTTCCCGGCTGCGCCCACGAACGGCTCCCCCTGCCGGTCCTCGTCCACCCCGGGCCCCTCGCCGACGAACATCAGACGCGCACGGGGGTTTCCCGTGCCGAACACGATCGTGCTGCGCCCGGCGCAGAGGGGGCACCTCCTGCACCCTTCGAGC
>DASWBR010000184.1:0-12268 GCA_036390495.1 Candidatus Deferrimicrobiaceae bacterium
CGCGCCCCGGGAACCGGCTGGGGGATGTTTCCGCCGCGGTGCAGGCCACGGTGGAGGCGGAAGGGTTCTCCGTCGTACGGGATTTCGTGGGGCACGGCATCGGCCGATCGATGCACGAGGAACCGCAGGTGCCGAACTTCGGGAAGGCCGGGACCGGCCCGAAGCTCCTCCCCGGGATGGTCCTCGCGATCGAGCCGATGGTGAGCGCGGGCGGCTTCGCGGTGGAGGTCCTGCCGGACGGGTGGACCGTGGTGACCCGGGACCGGAGCCGGTCGGCGCACTTCGAGCACACGGTGGCGGTCACGGAGGACGGGAACCGGATATTGAGTCTTCCCTGAGATATTCAGGGTATCTATTGGGAAAAGCAGGAGAAATGTCAAAGGAAGAAGCGATCGAGATCGAGGGGACCGTGATCGAGCCGCTCCCGAACGCCATGTTCCGGGTGGAGCTCGACAACAAGATGAAGGTGCTCGCCCACATCTCCGGGAAGATGCGGATGCACTTCATCAAGATCCTCCCCGGGGACCGGGTCACGGTGCAGCTGACGCCGTACGACCTCACCCGCGGGCGGATCATCTACCGTTCGAAGTGAAGGAGACGCGGAAATGAAGGTCCGGCCATCGGTGCGGAAGGTTTGCGCCAAGTGCAAGGTCATCCGGAGGAAAGGGGTCGTCCGGATCATCTGCGAGAACCCCAAGCACAAGCAGCGCCAGGGATAGGCGCCCGGGGCATCCACGCGTTCGCCCGGAAGGGCAAGGAGGGATTCGTTTGGCACGCATAGCGGGAGTGGACATTCCGAAGACCAAGAAGATCGGGACGGCCCTGACCTATATCTACGGGATCGGCCCGACCACCGCGCGGAGGATCCTGGCGGAGGCCCGCGTGTCCCCCGACCTGCGCACGACCACGCTGACGGAGGACCAGGTGGCGCGGATCCGCGACGTCATCGACGCGAACTACCGCGTCGAGGGGGACCTGCGCAAGGAAATCTCGATGAACATCAAGCGCCTGATGGACCTGGGGAGTTACCGGGGGCTCCGGCACCGCAAGGGATTGCCGGCCCGGGGCCAGCGGACCCACACCAACGCCCGCACCCGGAAGGGACCCCGGAAGGGCGCCGTCGCCAAGAAGAAGGAAGCCACGAAGAAATAGGGAGCGCGGAGGAACGATGGCAACGCCGAAGAAGAAGGGGAAGCGGAAGGTTCGCCGGAACGTGCCGGTGGGCGTGGCCCACATCCAGGCGACCTTCAACAACACGATCATCACGATCACGGACCCGGACGGGAACACCCTGGCGTGGGCGAGCGCCGGCGCGAAGGGATTCAAGGGGTCCCGCAAGAGCACCCCGTTCGCCGCCACGGTGGCCGCGGAGGACGTGGCCAAGAAGGCGATGGACTGCGGGGTCAACACCGTGACGGTCCACATCAAGGGTCCGGGCTCCGGGCGCGAGGCGGCGCTGCGGACCCTGCAGGCCGCCGGCCTGAAGATCAACTACATCCGGGACGTCACCCCAATCCCGCACAACGGATGCCGGCCGCCGAAGCGCCGGCGCGTGTGACGGGCGCAACACCAAGGGACAAGGAGGGAATCTTCTTTGGCAAGGTATCGTGAGGCCGTCTGCAGGCTGTGTCGTCGGGAGGGGGTCGAGCTCTACCTCAAGGGGGACCGCTGCTTCACCGACAAGTGCGCCATCAAGAGGAGGGGGTACCCCCCGGGGCAGCACGGGCAGCGCCGTCCCAAGCACAGCGATTACGGGGTCCAGTTGCGGGAGAAGCAGAAAGCCAAGAGGATATACGGGATCCTCGAGAAGCAGTTCCGGACCTATTTCGAGAAGGCCGACCGGATGAAGGGAAAGACCGGCGACAACCTGCTGATCCTCCTCGAGCGCAGACTCGACAACGTGGTGTACAAGCTCGGGTTCACCCAGACGAGACGGGAGAGCCGGCAGATCGTGCGCCACGGGCACTTCCTCGTGAACGGGCGCAAGGTGAACATCCCCTCGTTCCTGGTCAAGTCCGGGGACGTCGTCGAACTCCGGGAGAAGAGCCGGAAGATCCCCACGGTGAACGAGGCCCTGGACGCCGTCGTCCGGAAGGGGATCCCCCCCTGGCTGGAGCTGGATCGCGGCAACTTCCGCGGATCCGTGAAGGTCCTCCCGGCGCGCGCGGACATCCAGGAGCCGATCCAGGAGCAGCTGATCGTCGAGCTGTATTCGAAGTAAACCTCTCTTTCGCCATAAAGAAGGGGGACGCATGTTTCAGAGAAACTGGAAGCAGCTCATCAAGCCGCGCCGCATCGAGGTCCAGACCGATACGGCGACGTTCAATTACGGGAAATTCGTGGCCGAGCCGCTCGAACGGGGCTTCGGGACCACGCTGGGCAACGCGATCCGGAGGATCCTGCTCTCCGCGCTGCAGGGTGGCGCCATCACCTCCGTACGGATCGAGGGCGTGCAGCACGAGTTTTCGACGATGGTCGGCGTCGTCGAGGACGTGACCGACATCGTCCTGAACCTCAAGGAGATCCGCCTCCGGATGCACTCTCCGGAGCCGCGGACCCTGTACCTCGAGGCCAAGGGGCCACGCCGCGTGAAGGCGTCGGACATCCACGCGGACCCGATGGTGGAGATCCTCAACCGGGACCACCACATCGCGGAGCTCTCCGACAACGCGACGCTGAAGATGGAGATGACGGTCCGGATGGGGAAAGGGTACGTCTCCGCGGAGCGGAACCTCGAGGAGAATTCCCCGATCGGGACCATCCCGATCGACGCCATCTTCTCCCCGATCCGCAAGGTGAACTTCACGGTGACCAACGCGCGGGTCGGGCAGCAGACCGACTACGACCGCCTGACCCTCGAGGTCTGGACCGACGGGTCCGTCCTCCCTGCGGACGCGGTTGCCTATGCGGCGAAGATCCTGAAGGACCAGCTCTCGGTCTTCATCAATTTCGACGACGAGGCCGAGATCCCGGACGAACCGGCCCGCCTGGACGAGGCCACCGGGAACGAGAACCTCTACAAGCCGGTGGAGGAGCTCGAACTTTCCGTGCGGGCGTACAACTGCCTGAAGAACGCCGACATCAAGTACATCGGCGAGCTCGTCCAGCGATCCGAGCAGGAGATGCTCAAGACAAAGAATTTCGGGAAGAAGAGCCTGAACGAGATCAAGGAGGTCCTGGTCGGCATGGGGCTCTCCCTCGGCATGAAGGTCGAGGGGTTCTCCCCGGAGAAGTACAGCCCGCCCCGGGACACGGATTGACCAACTGAACAGAGCGAGGAAGCCTCATGCGCCACGGCAAAGACCACCGCAAGCTCGGTAGGAGTCCCGCGCACCGCAAGGCGCTGCTGCGGAACCTGATGAACTCCCTCGTGATCTCCGAGCGGATCGAGACCACCGTCCCGAGGGCGAAAGAACTTCGCCGCCTCGCGGACCGGCTCATCACCCTCGGGAAGCGGGAAACCCTGCACGCGCGCCGCCGGGTCTTTTCGCTCCTGAGCAACAAGGCGGCCACGGACAAGATTTTCGCCTCCCTCGCGGGCCGGTTCACGGGCCGGGCCGGGGGCTACACGAGGATCCTCCGCACGGGATATCGCGCCGGGGACGGGGCGGAAATGGCGATCCTCGAGTACCTTCCCGCCGAGGAGAAGAAGGCGGCGGCGAAAGGAAAGAAGAAGGCCGCCGCGAAGAAGGCGCCTGCGAAAGGCACCGCGGCAAAGAAGGCGCCGGTGAAAAATCCCCGGGCGAAGGGGAAGGAAACCGCCACGGACAAGGGAAAAGACTCCGGAGCCACGCGGGCACCCCGCAGGAAAAAGGCGTCACCGGAAGAAAAATAGCGGGCGGACCCCTCCCGCGACACGGACTCGGAACCGGATTCCGATTCAAAAACGGCCCTTCGGGGCCGTTTTTGTTCCTTGAGAGGGGAGGCCGATTTCGATTGACCCTCCGGGATCCCGGGCGTACTATGAAAGTGAATTTCATTATCATGAATGGGGCCCCGGATCCCCCTTGGAACACCTCCTCCTCCGAATCGATCGGGAAATTCTCGCCGCCGGCGGCAAGCGAAGCAGATCCCGCGCGGTGGTCATGGAGCGGTTCTTCCGCGCACGGAAACACGTGACGGTGGAGGAGTTGACCCGCGTCGTCCGCAAGGCGTCCCCGCACGTCGGCGCGGTCACCGTGTACCGTACCCTGAAACTCCTGGCCCGCATGGGGTACGCCAAGGAACTGGATTTCGGGGAAGGTGCCAGGAGGTACGAGAGCAACCTGGAGTCCCACCACGACCACCTGGTCTGCACGGCGTGCGGAACGGTCATCGAATTCAAGGACCCCGACATCGAGAAGCTCCAGGACCTGGTGACCCGGCGGCACGGATTCCGTCCGACGGCGCACCGCCTGGAGATCTTCGGTCACTGCAGGAAGTGCGCGGCAGAGAGCGGGGAAGGACGGCGGGGATGAGGACCGGTACCGCGCCGGCGGAACTGCATGCCGCCACCGTCATCCTCGTGGGGAATCCCAACGTGGGGAAGAGCGTGGTCTTCGGAACGCTGACGGGGCACTACGTCAACGTCTCGAACTACCCCGGGACGACGGTCGAGATCACGCGGGGGGAGGCGCGGGACCGCGGCACGGTCTACGAGATCATCGACACCCCCGGCGTCTACTCCCTGCTTCCCATGTCCGAGGACGAGCGCGTGACGCGGGACATCCTCCTGCGGGAACCCGGCGCCCTTGTCCTGCAGGTGTGCGACGCGAAGAACATGCGCCGCTCCCTGATGATCACGATCCAGCTCGCGGAGATGGGGGTCCCCCTGGTCCTCGCGGCAAACATGGCGGACGAGGCCCGGGAGCGCGGCGTGATGCCCCGGCTCGAGCTCCTGGAGGAGAGGCTCGGGGTCCCCGTCATCCCCACGGTGGCCGTGCGCAAGAAGGGGACGGAGCGTCTCCTCCCGCTGCTGGAGCGCCCCGTCGCCGCAGCGCCCCGTGTCCAATACGGAGGACGGATCGAGGGCGGCATCTCCCGGATGGAGGAACTGCTCCCCCGGGAGACGCCGATCGGAAAGCGGTCCCTCGCCCTCATGCTCCTGTGCGGAGACGACTCCCTCGCGCCGTGGCTGTCCGAGAACGTGCCCGGCCTGCGGATCCGGGAGATGAACGCGGTGCGCAATCGCCTCGTCGAGGAAACCGGGGAGGACATCCTCTACCAGGTCAACCAGGCGCGCCTCGCCTGGATCGACCGCCTCCTGGGGGAAATGGGACAGGAGCCCGCCCCCCCGCCGGGAAGGGACACTGCGCAGAGGTTCGGGCGGCTCGCAATGGACCCGGTCTACGGCCTCCCTATCCTGGCGGGAGTCCTGTTCCTCGCATACCAGTTCGTGGGGGTGTTCGGCGCCGGGTTCCTCGTCGACCTGCTCGAGAACGGCCTCTTCGGGAAATGGATTATTCCCGCCATCACCTGGGCGGTGGAGCGCGTCCTGCCCTGGCCGTTCGCCCGGGACTTCCTGGTGGGACCGTACGGAATGGTATCGATGGCCCTCTCCTACGCGATCGCCATTGTCCTGCCGATCGTCGGGACCTTCTTCCTCGGATTCGGGATCCTCGAGGATTCGGGGTACCTGCCGCGTCTCGCCGTAATGGTGGACAAACTCTTCAAGAAGATCGGGTGCAACGGGAAGGCGGTCCTCCCGATGATCCTGGGGCTGGGATGCGACACGATGGCGACCCTCACCACCCGCATCCTGGAAACCCGGAAGGAACGCGTCATCGTCACGCTGCTGCTGGCCCTGGGCGTTCCGTGCTCCGCCCAGCTCGGAGTGATCCTGGGGATGTTGGCGAGCGTGGGGCCCGCCGCGACGATGACCTGGCTCGCCCTCCTCCTCGGCGTGATCCTCCTGGTCGGATACCTGGCGGCAAAGGTGATCCCCGGGGAATCTTCGGACTTCATCCTAGAGATCCCCCCGATCCGGTGGCCGCAGATCGGGAACCTCGCCGTGAAGACGATGGCGCGGATCGAGTGGTACCTCCGGGAAGCGGTGCCGCTGTTCCTGGCCGGGACCCTCATCCTGTTCGTGGCGGACCGGCTGGGCTGGCTTCTCTGGATCCAGAAGGCCGGGGAGCCGTTGATCGTGAGGCTGCTGGACCTTCCTCCGAAGACGACCGAGGCGTTCCTGATCGGTTTCCTGCGGCGGGACTACGGCGCCGCCGGCCTGTACGACATGTCGAAGGCGGGGATGCTCACCAACCTCCAGGTCGTGGTGAGCCTGATCACCATCACCCTGTTCATCCCCTGCCTTGCCAACCTCCTGGTGATCGTCAAGGAGCACGGACCGAAAGTCGCCGTCGGCATGGTCCTGTTCATCTTCCCTTTCGCCGTGCTGGTCGGAGCGGCAGTGAACCTTGGCGCCCGCTGGCTGGGGGTCCACTTCTGATGGCAACGGGTAGCGTGGTCGAAATCCGGTGTCCGCTGTGCCAGCACACCTTCGATCCTTCCGCCCAGGGGTGCCGGACGGGGTGCCCGATGGGGAAGGGGTGCTCCCTTGTCTGCTGCCCCCGTTGCCGGTACTCTTTCCCCATGCCCGAGTCGAAGGTGGTCAATTTCCTGAAATCCCTGTTCCCGAAAGGGTCGCGCGCATGACACAGTACGGACAGGACGAGATCCTCGAGCTCCTCTGGACGCTCCGGGAGGAAGGGAAGGCCTCGCGGACCGAACTGCTCCGCCTCACTGCGGAAGATCGGCCCGAGACGCTCCTCGACGAACTCGTGTCGAGCGGCCACGTCCTGTCGAGCGGGGAGGAAGTCCGGTTGACGACCCGGGGGGAGGAGCGCGCCCGCGGGATCATCCGGCGCCACCGGTTGGCGGAAGTGCTCCTGCACAACCTGTTCGACCTCGACAACACCCAGCTCGAAAGCAGCGCCTGCCAGTTCGAGCACATCCTTTCCGAGCCCGTGACGGAGAGCGTGTGCTCCTTCCTCGGCCATCCACCCGCCTGCCCGCACGGCCGCCCGATCCCGCGGGGGGAGTGCTGCGATCGCATCCGGGCGGAAATCCAGCCTCTCGTCACCCGCCTTTCCGACGCCTCCCTGGGCACGCCCGTGCGGATCGTCTTCATCACCCCGAAATCGAAAAAGCGGCTGGAGAAGCTGTCCGCCCTGGGGATCGTTCCCGGGAGCCGGCTCCGCCTCCTGCAACGGAACCCGTCCTTCGTCATCCAGATCGGACAGACGACGGTGGCGGTCGACCGCGACATCACGGATGAGATTTACGTCAAGCAGGCGTAGCGCCGTCGCCGTCCTCCTCTGCGGGGCGGTGCTGGTGCAACCGCTCCTGACCTGCGCGGCCCGTGCGGCGGAAGCGGCCGCGGAGGCCGCCCTCCTGCTGAAATACGCCGCACCGGGAGTTTCCGACGCGGAGGCGCGCCGGGTCCTGGATCCCCTCCCGGCCCTCCTGTCGGAGGAACTGCTGGTCCGATGGGTCCCGGCGCCGCAGGAGCCGGATGTTCCCCCCGAAAACTCCATCCGGTTTCCGCCGGCGGACGCCGCCGCCCTCCGGGATCTGGCGGGGAAACTGTCCGCCGTCGCCTCCCGCATGGAAACCGTGGAGGTTGCGGAGGCGGCATCCCTGCTCGACGAGGCCGAGCGCGAGGCGAGGGGATACCGCTTCGACGAGGGGGTGCGCCCGTATCTCTCCGAGATCTTCCTCCGGAAGGGGACGCTGAAGCTCTGGGAGGGGGACTCCGCATCCGCCGAATCGTTCCTGGCCCGCTCGCGCGCGCTCCGTCCCGGTTTCTCGCCGGATCCGGCCCTTTTCCCCCCGCAGTTCCTCGCGGCGTGGCAGCGCGCGGGCGAACGCCCGCCTCCGGAGGCCGAACTGATCGTCCGGACGATGCCCCCGGGGGCCCAGATCTCCGTGGACGGGGAAAGGCGTGGGACGACCCCTTCCCGCGTGCGGATCACGTCGCCGGGGCCGCACACGGTCCGGCTCGCCCATCCGGGATACCTGGACGTGGTGAGGGAGGGGCAATGGCTTCCCGGAGATTCCGGGATCCTGGACGTCACCCTCCCGGGGGACCGCGCGGCGCGCCTCGGCGAGATCCTCGGCGGGCCGTCCCGCGGAAAGGAATCCGGCGCGATCCTCGCGGAGATCGCCGCGGCGACGGGAGTCGGGAAGATCGCCATCGTCCTTCTCGAAAAAGGGGAAGCCGGAGATTCTCTCCGGGCGAACCTGTATGCCCGGGGCTCCGACGGGGGGGATGCCGTTCCGCTCGGGGTGAAGGAAATGTCCGCCGGTGAGCAATCCGCGGACGATGCTGCGAAGTGGGCGGCGGCGCGCCTGGCGGCCGCGGGGTGGCCCCCGGTTCCGGCCGACCGGAAGAAGCGGGCATGGTATCATACCTGGTGGCCCTGGGCGGCGGCAGCGCTGGTCGTCATCGGGGTCGTCGTTGCGGCAGGGACCGGGGGGGGAGGGGGCGGTTCCGGAGGCAGCACGGGGACCGTCGCGGTGAATTTCTGAACCGGGAGCCTATGAACCTCTTCGCGCTGTTGATCCTCCTCCTTTTTCCGGTCAGCGACGTTCGGGCGGAAGGGGAAAAGATCATCCGGGAACTGGACAAGACCAAGATCATCCGTTCCCGCGAGGAACCGCACAACATCCTCAACGAGGCGTGCATCGCCTGTCACCCCAAGGACAAGTTCGATTTCTGGCTGCTCATCTACAAAGGGCGTGAGCCGATCCTGACGGTAGACCGCCCGGAGGCGGCCCCGGGCAAGGGAACGGCGGAAAAACCGGCCGGAACGTCGTCCGGGACGGCATCCCGGCCCGCCAACCCGTTCAACTCGCACGACGCAATCGGGTGCAACCTGTGCCATTTCGAGAACCCGACGAAGGATTCCCCCAAATTCATCATGGCGGTCCTGGACCTGTGCCACCTGTGCCACCCGCAGACCGGCCTCCACCACCTTCCCAAGGGGGAGGAACTTTCCCGGGTGACCGCCGCGATCGCGAAGGGAACACTCCCGGGGTCGGAGGCCGGGCCGGTGTGCACGACCTGCCACCAGGTCCACAACTCCGTCTACGGAATTCGGGAGGTGTACACCCGCACGATATGGGAAAGGAAAATCCCCAACCCGCACGGGAACCGTTCCCTCTGCGCGGTGTGCCATCAGGGCACGAAGGAGGAAGTGGCGACCGGCAAGCTCGCAAAAGGAGATGACGTCAACGGACTCTGCAACGGATGCCACTTGCTGAATGGGGTCAAGCGGTCGCCGCACGTCGTGGACGTCAAGGCTTCCGACACCACGTGGAGGATGGATTACCTCGGTTACCCGCTGAAGGAAGGGAAGTTGATCTGCGCCACGTGCCACGACGAGGTCTGCCATGGGAGAATGGACCCGGCCAACCCGAAGTTCCTCAGGGGCGGACCGTATGATCACCCCGACAAGTTCTGCTACCGGTGCCACCTGGAGGACGCCGCGTCGCTGAACAACCCGCACAACCAGCTGGACGGCTTCGGAAGGATCCGGGAGGCATCGTGCGATTTCTGCCACAAGAACAAGCCGGACAGGGACCGGCAGGTTCCGGCGAACCTCGTCATGACGGGTGAGGAGACCACCATCTGCGGTTCGTGCCACGAGATCCGCCCCCACCCCAGCAAGGACCACATGGTTCGCCTGTCCGGCGAAAAGCGGAAACGGTGGGAGGAGTACCAGAGGCGGCACAGGATTTCCCTTCCCCTGGACGAAAACGAGTCGATGAAGTGCTCGACCTGCCACAACCCGCACGCGAAGGGCGTGCTCAAGGGAGAGGCAGGCGTAGGCGCGGGAAGCAAATGGAGAGTCCCCGACTTCCGGGAGATGTGCGCGCCTTGCCACGGAAGATACTGAATGGGTATCCTTGACAGAAAACCGATCCTGGATGCCGCAGGAGGTACACGGCCATGATCCGACTGTTCCTCGAGGGCGGGTTCGCGATGTATCCGCTTCTCGCCCTGTCCATCCTCACCGTGGCCATCTCCGTCGAGCGGTTCGTGTACCTCCGGAAGGCGCGCACGGATACCGGCAAGTTCATGGAAACCATAAACGGGTTCCTCTCCCGGAACGCTCTGGAAGAGGCGTACCAGCATTGCGAATCGACCACCGGCCCCATAGCGAGCATCATCCGCGCGGGTCTCAAGAACCAGAAACGCGGGAGGGAGGAGGTTGTTCGCGCCGTCGAGGACGCCGGCGCCCTCGAGGTTGCAAAACTGGAGAAAGGGATCCTGATCCTCCAGACGGTGGCCAAGATCGCGCCCCAGATCGGGCTGTTCGGTACCGTCATCGGTATGATCCGGGCGTTTTCCGCCATGGGGGGGGGTGGGGACAGCCCCAAGATGATCGCCGCGGCGATCGCGGAGGCGCTGACAGCGACGGCGGCCGGGCTCGGCGTCGCGCTCCCGGCATACTTCGTTTCCTTCGTCTTCGTGACCAGCATAGGGAAATCGATGGTCGAGATGCAGCAGAGTTCCATCGAGTTCCTCGACAGCCTGGGGGACCTGGAGGAAAAGGTGGCGGAGCGGTCCCAGCGGATGGACACCGTCGGGGGCGAGTACCTTGAAGTATAGGCGCCATCACCGGGGAGAGCCGGAAGAGATCCCCATCACGAACCTCGTCGACGTCCTCTTCCTGCTCATCGTCTTCTTCATGGTGTCCACGGTGATGAGCTTCGACAAGGGGATGGACGTGAAACTGCCGGAGGCGGGCGCACCGGGGCGGATCTCCACCAAGGGAGTGAGCATCCTCATCGACCGGGACGGGAAGGTGTTCGTGGACGGCAAGCCTGTCGCGCTGGAAACTCTGGGGGAAACCGTCAACGACCGCCGCAAGGTCACCGGGAGCAACGTGGTCCTGCGGAGCGACCAGGAGACGAGATACCAGGCGATCGCGGACGTCATGGACCGCCTCCTGGCCGCGGGGATTTCGGACATCTCCCTTCCCGTTTTGGAAAGGGAGGGGAGGCGCTGATCCTTGGAGGGGATCGGGTTACGACGGTACCTGCAACCGGCCCTTTACTTCGGCCTGGCCGCGGCCGTCCATGCCGTTCTCCTCCTGATCCCCGTGCGGCACGAGACGGCGAAAACCGGGGAAACCGCCCGCGGCATGCGCGTTACCGCCGTAAAGCAGGGCCCTCCCGTTGAAACCGCCCGCCCTTCGCAGCCGCCCAGGGCGGCCCCCGTTCCCGCCGCGACGGAATCCGGACCCGCCGCCCCCGGAGGCCCCACCGGAGGCGGAAGATCCGGTGGAGACGTCCCCGACTCGGGCGGGCAGGGCACCGGGACTCCCGGGCCCGGAGCGGGGTCGGCACCGGTTACCGGGGAAAGGGGAAGCGCGCCGCAGGGCGCATACGATGCGTATCTGGCAAAGCTCCGGTCCGAAGGGGTGCAGGGGTGGGCCAGAGACAGCGCCGGAAAGACACAGAAGGGGGGGAGGGGGCGCGGAAAGGGGGGGGGGAGGTGCCGGGTGGGGAGCCGGGTCGGGGTACGGCACCGGGTCGGGGTACGGCACCGGGTCGGGAGACAGCGCCGGCCCGGGAACAGGTACGGGAGGGAAGGGTTCCGGCGGCGGCGGGTATCTCGACCCGCGGGTACAGGTAGTGGTGACCAGCTACCCGCCGACCAGCATCGAGAAGACACATGGCCAGGTTCCTTATCCGGACAAACAGTTCAAGAAGCACCAGTTCGCTGCGGGATGGTGGAACGTGTTCATACAAATCCACACCGATGCTCAAGGGAACGTCTCCCGCTCGAAGGTGCTGCGACCGGACACCGACGGCACGCTGGAGCGTATTTTCATCAAACAGGTCCAGGACGAGGTCTCCCGCTGGAGGTTCGACCGGCAAGTCGCCGAAATCAACGTGGACGTGCGCTTCTATGTGGAATAAGACGCTCCCCGCGGTTTCCCTGGGATGGATCCTTCTTGCCGTTCTGATCCCTGGCCTTGCCATGGCCGACGACGAAGAGGGGTGTCTTTTCTGCCACCGGCTCGGACTCGTTTTTCGCGCTGGGCAGGAGACACGGGAGTTGCAGGTCGGAGGACACGAGGGAACCGGGCACGCGTCCCTATACTGTTCCGACTGCCACCCGGATGCGAAGGTGGCGCCCCATCCGGCAAGACCCAATCCGGCCACCTGCGTGGGGGATTGCCACGGAGTGACTGTGGCGGCAAGGGAGTCCCACCGGAGGGCATCCTCCGGTGCGGGGGTCGAGGCGCACCGGAAGGTCTCGTTTCCCAGGGCCCCC
>DASWBR010000185.1:0-4541 GCA_036390495.1 Candidatus Deferrimicrobiaceae bacterium
CCGAACTCCTTCGCCCGGCGGGCCAGGGACCACACGCCCGCCGTGCGGATCAGCGTCTTGGAGGGGACGCACCCGAAGTGGAGGCAGTCGCCCCCGAGCTTCTTCGCCTTTTCGATGAGGACCGTCTTCGCGCCGAACTGCGCCGCTCCGGCGGCGGCCGTCAGACCCGCCGCGCCGCCCCCGAGGATCCCGAGATCGTAATCGAACTCCGCCATGCTCCCCCCTTCCCGTCCGTGCACGCCCGTAGGTCGTCCCGCATCGGGAATCCTTACATGCAAAAGGGATTTCCACCCCGCCCTTTATCCTTGGATGCTCCGCACCGGGCCGGATCTTCTCACTCCCGGTTGAACGGGCACCAGCTACATGCGATAACTGGTCCTGTGGACAACGGGAAGAGGACCGATCCCGCCGATTGGGTGGACCGGTACGGGGACTACCTGTTCCGGTACGCGATGCTTCGCTTGAGGGACCGCTCCGCGGCGGAGGACATGGTCCAGGAGACCTTTCTCGCGGCGCTGAACAGCCGGGGATCGTTTTCCGGCGGTTCCTCGGAAGCGACCTGGCTGGTCGGGATCCTGAAGCACAAGATCGCCGACCATTACCGGCGACAGGCCCGGGAGGCGCCCCTGGAGGGGGGAGACCTGGCGGAGCATCCCGACGCGGGGAATTTCGACGGGGCAGGGCACTGGAAGACCGGGCCGGCCGGATGGGGAGGAAATCCCGCGGACCATTACCGCGAGCGGGAGTTCCTGGACCGGTTCCGGGAGTGCCTGTCGGGTCTGTCCCCGAACCACGCCAACGCCTTCACGCTCCGGGAAATCGACGGGCTGGGGACCGCGGAGATCTGTAAGGTTCTGAACGTCACCGAGACCAACCTGTGGGTGATCCTCCACCGCGCGAGGGCGCTCCTGCGCCGGTGCCTGGAAACCCGCTGGTTCGGTGCGGCCGCCGGGAAGGGATCCTGATGCTTTCCTGCAAGGACGTGACGCATCTCGTTTCCGAGTCGATGGACAGGACCCTGCCCCTCGGCAAGCGGGTCGGAGTGCGCCTCCACCTGCTGGTCTGCCGCTTCTGCGAGAGGTACCGCCGGCAGCTCCTCCTGCTCCGGGAGACCGCGCGGCACCTTGCCCTGGAGGGGGAAACGCCCGGGGAACCGCTCCCGGAATCTCTTTCGCCGGAAGCCCGGGACAAGATCCGGAGGTCCCTCGGCACAGCCTGAATCCGTCGCTATGGCCAGCGTTGCGGCACCCGCAAGATCCGCCCGGTGTCGTACCCCGCGGCCGCCAGCTGCTCCACGATCCGCCGGTACTCCTCCTCGGGGATGGCGGGGGTGCGGGCCATGATCCAGACGTAGTCCCGCTTGTTGCGGCCGATCACGGTCTGCGTGTAATCCCCGTTCAGGTAAATGACCAGGTATTCGGCCTTGAAAGGCCACAGGAACTGCATCCCCCACACCGCGTTGGAGGCGGTGTCGCGTATGAAGCCCCTGGGGTTGTACGTCTTCCGCGGGCCGTCGAAGCTCCCTTTCCGGAAGGTGAACGTGGTGGCGATCGTTCCGTCCGCGTCGAGCCGGTACGATTCGACAGCGTTGTGCGCCCCCTCTTCAATCCAGGTCGGGATGTTGGCGATCACGTACCAGTCTCCCATGAAGCGCGGGATGTCGACGCGTTCGACGGTCGTAAGCGGCGGCAGGGACGCCCCGCAACCCGCGAGCAGCACCGCCATCCCGAGGCCCGCCAGCACGGCGTGGATCGTTTTCACATCGCCCCCCGTGAACACCGCCGTTCCCTACCCTTTCCGGAGGAGTTCCTTCTTCAGGCCGTCGTCGATCGGCTTCCCCCCGAGCCAGATCGAGAAGTAGGCGGCGGCGAAGTCCGCCCCCTCCACAACGAGCAGGGGCGCCCCGTTGAGGGAGAGTTCGGTCCCTTTTCCGGGGAGGTACGTCAGCGCGTACCGGTCCCCGGGTTTCACGTCCCGGTACGCCCGGTCGATCCGGTCGAGCCGGTCCCTCAGGGCCTTCATCGTAGGCCCGTCGACGTTTCGCGCGAGGATCCGCTCCCCCGCCTTGCCGAACTCCGCTCCGGGGATATCCCAGAAATAATGAAATTCCAGCCGCTTCGGGACATCCCCGAGCGCCGCCGCCGGGTCCGCGCCGTCCGGCAGATACAGCCCGACGACATACCCCCGGAAGAAGACCTTGTACCGGAGCAGTGCCGCGTTGCGGAGCCGCAGGGACACCCCGTCTCCCGCGTAGTTCCTCGGAAAGGCGACCCCGTCCACAACAAGGACCTCGTCCGTACCCGCCCCGGTGGAGGCGGAAACCACGGGAACGGAAGACATCCACGCAAAGGATGCGAGCAGGCACCACGCGATGCGTTGTATGGCTGAACGGAACATTCGTACCCACCCCTTTCCGGGTCCGATTCCCGTATCCCTTTGATTCATGGGGCTTCGGCGGGATTCCTTCCCGGAGTCCTTCGAAAGTGAATTCCTCCCCGCGCATTCGTCATCTACTGTACGGACCGGAAGGGAAATCCGGCTGGAGGAAACGGTGAGGAACGGGCCCGTGGAAATGGCGTTGTACGGCTGGGGGATCGTGGCCGCGACGATGGTCATCCTCTATTTCTGGCAGAGGTCCCGCAACGATGCGGGGATCGTGGACGTCGGTTGGGCCGCCGGGGTCGGTTTCCTCGCGCTGTTCTACGCGGTGACCCTGGAAGGCGACCCCGCCCGCAGGATCGTTCTCGCCCTCGCCGGCGGGGGCTGGGGAATCCGGCTTGCCGCCTACCTGCTCCGGGACCGGGTCCTGCCGGCGGGCGAGGATGGCCGCTACAAGACATTGCGTGAGCGCTGGGGGCCCCGGGCCCAGACCTGGTTCTTCCTCTTCTTCCAGGTCCAGGCGCTCTGGGCCGTGATGTTCTCGATGCCGTTCCTTGCCGTGGCCACGAACCGGACACCCTCCTTCGCACCGGCCGACTGGCTGGGGATCGTCGTCTGGGTCGTCGCGGTGGCGGGGGAAAGTCTCGCCGACCTGCAGCTGGCCCGGTTCCGGGCGAACCCGGCGAACCGGGGGAAGACGTGCCGGGAAGGGCTGTGGCGATACTCCCGCCACCCGAACTACTTCTTCGAATGGGTACACTGGTTCGCCTACGCCCTGCTGGGATACGGTTCGCCGTTGTGGCTCCTCACGCTCCTGGGGCCGTCGCTGATGTTCCTCTTCCTCTTCAAGATCACCGGGATCCCGTACACCGAGGCGCAAGCCGTGAAGAGCCGGGGGGAGGATTACCTCCAGTACCAGCGGACGACGAGCGCATTCTTCCCCTGGTTCCCGAAGGGAGACCGGGGATGATCCAGCCGATCGATCTGGCCGAGCGCGGCCTCCTGCCCGATGCCGCGATCCGGGCCGGAATCCGGCAACTCAACCGCCGCCGTCTGGCCTCCGAGGGGCGCGGCGGGGACGTGCGCGCCCAGGGGGAAGCCGTCGAGAAGCTGCTGGACGCCCTGCGGACCGGCCCGATCGCCGTGGAGACGCGCGCCGCCAACGAACAGCATTACGAGGTTCCCCCGGCTTTCTTCCGGCACGTCCTCGGGAGGCGGATGAAGTACAGCTGCGCGCTGTGGGCCCCCGGGATCCGCACCCTCGACGAGGCGGAAGAGGCGATGCTCGCACTGACCTGCGAGAGGGCGGGCGTGGCGGAGGGGATGGAGATCCTCGAACTGGGTTGCGGTTGGGGATCCTTGTCCCTGTGGATGGCCGAGCGGTACCCCGGCTCCCGGATCCTCGCGGTCTCCAACTCGGCCCCGCAGCGCCTCTTCATCGAGCGGGCGTGCGCGGAACGGGGGATCCGCAACCTCCTGGTCCGGACGTGCGACATGAACGTCTTCGACCCGGGGAGGGCGTTCGACCGGGTCGTCTCCGTCGAGATGTTCGAGCACATGCGGAACTACCGGGAACTGATGCGCCGGATCTCCTCCTGGCTGCGGCCCGGGGGTAAACTCTTCGTCCACGTCTTCGTCCACCGCGCGTTCCCCTACTTTTTCGGCACCGAGGGGGAGGACGACTGGATGGGGCGGAACTTCTTCACCGGTGGCCTGATGCCGTCCGACGAACTCCCCGGCCGGTTCCAGGAGGACCTCCTCCTGGAACGGCGATGGCGCGTCCCCGGGACGCACTACGCGAAAACGGCCCGTGCCTGGCTGGATCGCCTGGACGCCCGGCGGAGGGACCTGTTCCCGGTCCTCTCGGAAACGTACGGCCCCGGAACGGAGCGCCTCTGGTTCCAGCGGTGGAGGATCTTCTTCATGGCGTGCGAGGAACTGTGGGGTTTCCGGGGCGGCGGGGAGTGGTTCGTCTCCCACTACCGGTTCGGACGCAGGGAGTCCTGAGCGAGCCGGCGGGAAAGCGCGAAGAATCCCGGGATGGCCGCGCCCCAGAGGATGGCGAGCGCGGCGAGACTTCTCCAGGCGGGGATCCCGAAGCGGACCGCGCCGAGGGCCTCCCCGGCGTAATACGCCAACGGCCCGGCGGCGGCCCCGAGCAG
>DASWBR010000186.1:0-11238 GCA_036390495.1 Candidatus Deferrimicrobiaceae bacterium
CGTTCCCGAGCTGGGACCGCGCCCACCCCTACCGCTACATCGCCCACAACGGCGAGATCAACACGGTCCGAGGCAACATCAACTGGATGCATGCGCGCGAGGCGCGCTTCGAGTCCGAGCTGTTCGGCGAGGACATCCGCGAGATCAGCCCGATCGTGAACCCGAACGGCAGCGACTCGGGCATGTTCGACAACACGCTGGAGCTGCTGTACCTGGCGGGCCGCTCGCTGCCGCACGCCGTGATGATGATGATCCCGGAACCGTGGTCGAACCACGAGTCGATGGACGACGACAAGCGCGCCTTCTACCAGTACCACTCCTCGCTGATGGAGCCCTGGGACGGACCGGCGGCGATCTGCTTCACCGACGGCACGCAGATCGGCGCCATCCTCGACCGCAACGGCCTGCGCCCCGCCCGCTACACCGTGACCCGCGACGGGATGATCGTCCTGGCGTCGGAGACCGGCGTGATCGACTTCCCCCCGGACCGGATCATCCGGCGCGGCCGGCTGCAGCCGGGGAAGATGCTCCTGCTGGACCTGAAGCAGAAGCGGATCGTGCCGGACCACGAGATCAAGGCGGCGATATCCCGCCGGAAGCCGTACCGGAAGTGGGTCCGGGAGAACAAGATCGAGCTGCGGGGGCTGTTCGTCCCCTCCGAGATCCCCCCGGAGGACACCGAGACGCTGCGCCGGAAGCAGCATGCCTACGGGTACACGGAGGAGGAGGTCAAGCTGATCATCGCCCCGATGGCGTCCCAGGGGCAGGAACCGGTGGGCTCGATGGGGGACGACGCGGCGCTGGCGGTGCTGTCGGACCGCCCGCAGATCCTCTTCGCCTACTTCAAGCAGCTCTTCGCCCAGGTGACGAACCCGCCCATCGACCCGCTCCGCGAGGAGCTGGTGATGTCGCTCAACGCCTTCGTCGGGCGGGAGCGCAACCTGCTCGACGAGACCCCGGAGCATTGCCGGCTGCTCAAGCTGATCCAGCCGATCCTCACCCCCGAGGACATGCTCCGCATCCGCAACACGACCCACCCGGACCTGTCCGCGGCGGAGCTGGACATGCTCTTCCCCGCCGACGGGGACGGGAAGGCGCTGGATACGGCCCTTGCGCGGCTCTTCGTCCAGGCGGAAAAGGCGATCCGCGGAGGCGCCACGCTCCTCGTCCTCACGGACCGGAGCATGAACGCGAGCCGGGCCCCCATGCCGTCGCTCCTTGCCACCTCCGGCCTTCACCACCACCTGATCCGCCGGGGGCTGCGCACCCAGGCGGCAATCGTCGTGGAGAGCGGGGAGCCGCGGGAGGTGATGCACTTCGCCCTCCTCCTCGGGTACGGCGCGAACGCCATCTGCCCGAGCACGGCCCTCTCCACGATCCGGGAGCTCGTCGAGTCGGGAATGCTGGAGAAGCCGGTGTCCCCGGTGGAGGCGGTGGAGCGGTACATCACGGCGGTGAAAAAAGGGCTCCTCAAGACGTTCAGCCGCATGGGGATCTCCACGCTGCGCAGCTTCCTCGGCTCGCAGATCTTCGAGGCGGTGGGCCTGGGCAATGCCCTGGTGGAAAAGTTTTTCACCCACACGGCGTCCCGCATCGGGGGGGTCGGCCTGGACGAGATCGCGACGGAGACCGTGGCACGCCATCGTCGGGGATTCCCGATAGACGGCCGCTGGGACGCCACGAACAACATGCTCGACGTGGGCGGCGTCTACCATATCCGGGTCGACGGCGAGCGGCACCTGTGGACCCCCGAGTCGATCTACCGGCTGCAGGCCGCCACCCGCCTGGACGACTACGCCCTCTACAAGGAGTATGCGGCGCTGATCAACGACCAGTCGGCCGCGCACGCCACCCTGCGTTCCCTCTTCCGCTTCCGGAAGGGCACCCCCGTCCCGATCGACGAGGTGGAACCGGTGGAGAGGATCCTCCCCCGCTTCGTCACCGCCGCCATGTCGTTCGGGTCCATCAGCAAGGAGACCCACGAGACGATCGCCCTCGCCATGAACCGGATCGGCGGGCGAAGCAATTCCGGGGAGGGGGGCGAGGACCCCGAGCGGTACATCCCCCTGCCGGACGGCGACAGCCTCCGGTCCCGGATCAAGCAGGTCGCCTCCGGGCGGTTCGGGGTGACCACCGAGTTCCTGATCAACGCGGACGAGCTGCAGATCAAGATGGCCCAGGGCGCCAAGCCCGGCGAGGGCGGACAGCTCCCGGGCCACAAGGTGAGCCCGGAGATCGCGCGGATCCGGCACACCACCCCGTACGTGACGCTGATCTCGCCGCCGCCGCACCACGACATCTATTCCATCGAGGACCTCGCGCAGCTGATCTACGACCTGAAATCCGTCAACCCGCGGGCGGACGTCTCCGTCAAGCTCGTCTCCGAGGTGGGGGTCGGCACGATCGCGGCGGGCGTGGCAAAGGCCAAGGCGGACCTCGTGCTGATCTCCGGGCACGACGGCGGCACGGGGGCCTCCCCGCTGACCTCCATCAAGCACACGGGGCTCCCCTGGGAGCTGGGCCTTGCGGAGACGCAGCAGGCACTCATCTTCAACCGGCTGCGCGACCGCATCCGGGTGCAGGTGGACGGGCAATTGAAGACCGGCAGGGACCTCGCCATCGCCGCGCTGATGGGCGCCGAGGAGTTCGGCTTCGGGACGGCGGTTCTGGTCACCCTCGGTTGCATCATGATGCGGAAGTGCCACCTGAACACCTGCCCGGTGGGAGTCGCCACCCAGGACCCGGTCCTGCGCTCCCGATTCGACGGGCGTGCCGAGTACGTCGTTCGCTTCTTCCGGTTCGCAGCCCAGGAACTGCGGGAGTACATGGCCGAGCTCGGTTTCCGCACGGTGGACGAGATGGTGGGCCGGGTGGAGCATCTCGAGGTGCAGCCGGCGGTGGAGCACTGGAAGGCGCGGGGGCTGGATTTTTCCGCCATCCTCCTTCCGCCGGACAACGGGAGGAAGAGCCCGCTGCACCGCATCCGCCCGCAGGAGCACGAGGTGACGAAGGCTCTCGACTACGAGATCATGAAGCTCGCCCGCGCCGCGCTGGAACGGAAGGAGCCGGTGCGGCTCGAGCTGCCGGTCCGCAACGTCCACCGGACGGTAGGGGCCGCCCTCTCCGGCGAGATCACGCGCCGTTACGGGGCCGGCGGGCTCCCGGACAACACGATCACCCTCATCTTCCACGGCTCCGCGGGGCAGAGCTTCGGGGCGTTCCTCGCGCCCGGCGTGACCATGCACGTCCACGGGGACGCGAACGACTACCTCGCCAAGGGGATGTCCGGGGGCCGGATCATCGTCACCCCCCCGCAGGGCTCCGGCTTCCAGCCGCACAAGAACGTGATCGTCGGGAACGTCGTCCTGTACGGCGCCACCGGCGGCGAGGCGTACTTCCACGGCATCGCGGGCGAGCGGTTCGCCGTCCGCAACAGCGGCGCGAAGGCGGTCGTGGAGGGAGTGGGAGACCACGGGTGCGAATACATGACCGGCGGCGTCGTGGTGGTCCTGGGACCCACGGGGAACAATTTCGCCGCGGGAATGAGCGGGGGGCTCGCCTACGTCTACGACGAGACGGAACTGTTCGACACCCGTTGCAACCTCGACATGGTCGACGTCGAGAGCGTATGGCAGGAGGAGGACGTCCGACGCCTGCGGAACCTGATCGAGAGCCACTTCCGCTACACGGGAAGCCCGCGGGCCGCGCAGATCCTGGAGAATTGGGAATCGCGCCTCCCGCTGTTCGTCAAGATCATGCCCATCGAATACCGCAAGTCGCTGGAACGGATGCGGCTGGAGGAGGAGCTGAACGCCGAGAGCGTGTCCGCGACGGAGGAGGTCTTCCGTGGTTAAGCCCACCGGGTTCCTGGAGTTCGACCGGGAAGACCCGCCGCACCGGTCCGTGGAGGACCGGGTCCGGGACTTCCGCGAGATCGAGGAACTCCTCCCGGAAAGCCGGCTCCAACAGCAGGCGGCCCGCTGCATGGACTGCGGGATCCCGTTCTGCCACGCATACGGCTGCCCGGTGAAAAACCGGATACCGGACTGGAACGACATGGTCCACCGCAACCAGTGGCGGCGGGCCCTCGAGCTTCTCCACGCCACCTGCAACCTCCCGGAGATCACGGGACGGGTCTGCCCGGCCCCCTGCGAGACCGCCTGCACCCTGGCGATCAACCTTCCGGCGGTCACCATCCGCCACATCGAGCTCCAGATCGTCGAGCACGGCTGGCGGGAGGGGTGGATCCGCCCGGAGAAGCCGGAATACCGGACGGGACGGCGCGTCGCCGTCATCGGGTCCGGACCGGCGGGGCTTCCCGCGGCGCAGCAGCTGGCCCGCCGCGGCCACGAGGTGGTTGTCTTCGAGAAGGCGGACCGGATCGGGGGCCTCCTCCGGTACGGGATCCCCGACTTCAAGCTGGAAAAGTGGGTCATCGACCGGCGCCTGGAGCAGATGCGGGAGGAAGGGGTGGTCTTCGAGACGGGGGTGAACGCGGGGGTGGACGTCTCCGCGGGGTACCTGCGCAGGACATTCGACGCCATCGTCCTCGCCACCGGCGCCACCGTGCCCCGGGACCTCCCGATCCCCGGCCGGGAGCTCGCCGGGATCCACTTCGCCATGGATTTCCTGACCGGGCAGAACCGGGCGAGCGCGGGAGACACCATCCCGGCGGGGGAGCGGATCTCCGCGACCGGGAAGCACGTCGTGGTCGTCGGCGGCGGGGACACGGGGTCGGACTGCATCGGCACCAGCCGCCGCCAGGGCGCGGCGTCGATCACCCAGATCGAGCTGCTCCCTCAACCGCCGGAAAACCGCGCCCCCAGGAACCCGTGGCCGTTATGGCCCGTCGTGCTGCGCACCTCCTCCTCCCAGGAGGAGGGGTGCGAGCGGGTCTGGAGCGTGCAGACCCGGGCGTTCTCCGGCGAGGGGGGCCGGGTCCGGAAGCTCGAATGCGTGAAGCTGGACTGGTCGGAGCCCGACGCGGCGGGGCGGAGGACCTTCCGGGAGATCCCCGGGTCGGAGTTTTCGATACCCGCCGACCTCGTCCTGCTGGCGATGGGATTCGTCCACGTGGAGCACGGCCCGCTTGTCCGGGACCTCGGCGTTTCGACCGACCCCCGGGGGAACCTCGTGGTGGACGGGACCCTTCATACCTCCGTGCCCGGGGTGTTCGGAGCGGGGGATTCCGTGGTGGGTGCATCGCTGGTGGTGCGCGCGATCGACCTCGGCCGCCTGGCGGCGGATGGGGTGGATCGCTACCTGTCCGGGAGGAAGTAGCTTCTACGGCGCCTTGGAAGCGTCGAGGACCTACCGGGCAACCGGACCGACCGGAGCCACCACGCCGGGGGGCGTTGGCGGCCTATCCGCTGCCGCCGATCTCGCGAGTCACCATCGGTTTCGCGTCCGTCCGCCCTGGTTGCGGAGTTTCCTGGGGCAATGCCGTCGGGCCGTACCGTGTCATCGGATCCGGCGCTCCCGGAGGTTTTCTGTTGACGGGGCGCGGGGCCTGCAGGTATCGGCCGAGTCGCTCCCTCAGGTAGAGCCTCGACCGGTGGAGGCGGGCCTTCACCGTCGCGGTCGTCAGGGCCAGGATCCGCGCCGTTTCCTCGTACGAGAACCTCTGGACGTCGCAGAGAGCGAACACCACGCGGTATTTTTCCGGAAGCTCCTCGGCGAAGCCGCCGATTACCTGCCCGATCTCATTCCCCGGAAGCCTGTGGTCGACATCCCGGCTCCAGTCATCGATCGGCCTCGCATGCGCACCCTCCCTGGTGAAGGCCGGGAGAAACTCCTCGATCGGGACCGTTTCTCTCCGCCGGCTCCTGCGTAACCGTATCCGGCAGGCGTTCACGCAGATCCGGCAGACCCATGTGAAAAGGGCAGGGCTCCCGTCGTGCCGGTTCGCCTTCCGCGCCACCGTGAGAAAGACGTGCTGCGCCACCTCCTCTGCATCGCGCCTGTTCTTCAGGAGGGACACGGCGAGGCCATACACCGTTTCATGGTACCGGTCGAAGAGGGTCTGGACCGCGGCCGGCGCACGTTTCCCCCGTGCTCCACCTGCCGGTATCGGTCCGTGTTGCAGTCGGGATACCGTCATGAAAATGCCTTCTCCCTTTCCTTGCAGGTCCCTCGTTTCCTGACACGATAATCCCATCCGCCTGTCCAAGGAACCGGCGTCAGTCCGAAACGGGAATCGTTGTTTGTCCGATTCCCATACCGGTGTTTGTCCTATGGCATCAAGCGGCGAGAGGGCCTACACTCCCGGAAATCATGGACTTCCGGTCTTACCGGATCCTGCGGCGGGCCCTGTTCCCCCGCACGGATACGGGTCAGGATGGGAGGAATCCGGTTTCTGCGGGGCAGGTCAGAAACAACGGAAACCTGAGGAAAAGTTGATTATCAAATTCCAGTTATTTTATGATGAAAGGCAACTGCTACAGCGAATGTCCCTCTATCTGGGAGGATCGCCATAAGCGGTCCCAACTACTCCATCGTTTCCAACCCGGTTGCGGGACTCGAAATTAGCGTGTTCCGCACGTGGGTCTCCACGCGTACGCTTGCGGACTCCCGTGGCGCGATGGAGCGCGGAATCCCGTCGAATACACCTGCCGCATGCGAGGGCAAAAGGCGTTTATGTTAGGCGATGAACGGTACCGCCGGTTGTTCGATACCATGCGGGAGGGGTACGCCTTCTGCAAGGTGTACTTCGAGGGTGGCAAGGCACGGGATTTCCGCTTCCTCACGGTGAACCGCGCGTTTGAGACCCTGACCGGATTGAAAGACGCCGCGGGGAAATGGGTCAGCGCGGTCGTCCCGGGGATCCGCGAGTCCGATCCCTCATTGTTCGAAATCTACGGCCGGGTAGCGCTCACCGGGAACCCCGAGAAGTTCGAGATCTTCGTCGCGGCGCTGAAGCAATGGTTCACCGTCTCCGCCTATTGCCCTGAGCCGGAGCACTTCGTCGCGGTTTTCGACCTCATCACCACACGCAAGACCCTGGAGGAGGCGCAGAAGATTTCCGAAATTCGCTACCGGCGCCTCTTCGAGACGGCAAAAGACGGCATCCTCATCCTGGATGCGGGCACGGGACGGATCACCGACGCAAATCCCTACCTCCTGGATATGCTGGAGTATTCCCGCGAAGAGATTCTCGGGAAGAAGCTCTGGGAAATCGGCCCGTTCCGGGATATCGCCGCCAGCAGGTACGCTTTCAGGAAATTGCAGAGGAAAGAGTTCATCCGTTACGATAATCTGCCGCTGGAAACCAAGGGGCACCAGAACCGGTATGTGGAATTCATCAGCAATGTATACCGGGAGAACGGCGTGATGGTGATCCAATGCAACATCCGCGACATCACCGAGCGCCATCATGCGAAATTGATCCTGGCGGACGCCAGCAAAGAGCTTGAAAAAAGGGTGGCGGAGCGGACGGCCGAACTGTTGAACGCAAACCGCCTCATGAAGAAGATGCTCGAAAAGGGGAAGCGGGCAGAGGCGGAGATCAAGAGATCCCGCGAGCAGTTGCGCAAATTCTCCGGGGGCCTGCAAACCCTTCTGGAGGAAGAGAGGTCGCGCATCTCGCGCGAGATCCACGACGAGCTGGGACAGGCGTTGACAGCCTTGAAACTGGACCTCACGTCGATCCGAAGGAGGTTCGCCTCCGAAGGATTTGCCGGGCAGTCCGCGAAAATTCTCGAAATCGAGCGAACGGTGAACCGCACCATCCGGACGGTGCGCAAGATCTCGACCGAACTTCGGCCGGGGATCCTGGATGAGCTCGGCGTGGCCGCGGCGCTCGAGTGGATCGCGAAAGATTTCCAGAACCGGACCGGGATTGGCTGCAATGTTTCCCTGAAGGCAGTGGAAAAGATACCCGACCCCGTCCTCGCCACGGCGATCTTCCGCATCGCCCAGGAGTCCCTGACGAATGTCACACGCCACGCCAGGGCGTCGCAGGTGAACATGAGCCTGGTGAAGAAGGACAACATGCTGATACTGGAGGTGAAAGACAACGGGATCGGGATCAAGGAAAGAAAGGTGCACGACTCCAACTCCCTTGGTCTCACCGGAATCCGGGAACGCGTCCTGCTTCTCGGAGGGGAAATGGCAATCCGCGGAAAACCGGGCAAGGGGACCCTGGTACGGGTGGTTCTTCCCCTTGGGAAAAGGGCGGGTCCGGATGCCTAGTATACTGGTCGTCGACGATCATGAAATCGTGCGGAAAGGGTTGGTGAAGGTCCTTGCGGAGGCCCTCCGACCCGTCGAGATCGATGAAGCGAAAAGCGGACAGGAGGCGGTGAACAAGGTCTGGAAGGGCAAGTACGATCTGGTCGTGCTGGACCTCAAGATGCCCGGAAAGGGCGGTTTGGACACATTGAAGGAGATCAAGCAGCACCAACCGAGACTGCCCGTCGTGATCCTCAGCATGCATCCGGAGGAACAGTTCGCGTTACGCGCCATCCGTGCAGGCGCCTCCGCATACCTCACGAAGGAATGCGCGGGCGACGAGATGGTCCTTGCGGTCCGGAAAGCGCTGAAGGGGGAAAAATATATCGGGAGCTCGCTCGCGCAGATCCTGGCGGACGAACTGGAAAGCGACCCGGAAAAGCTGCCCCACGCGTGTCTGTCGGATCGCGAATACCAGGTGATGCTCATGATCGCCTCCGGCAAACCCGTCGGCGCGATCGCAAAGGAGTTGTGCCTGAGCGTGAAGACGATCAGCAGCTACCGCGCAAACATCCTTCTGAAGATGAAGGTGAAGAACAACGCGGAAATAACCCTGTACGCCATTCAGAACAAACTGGTGGTTTGATCCGACTCCTCCCCCGTTCCTTCCTGCCACAGGACAAACACCGATCCGAAATATGGACAACTTCCGACCCGTTTTTCAGACAGAAGCCGGATTGAAGAAGAATCATGATGAATTATCATTTTCCCGGCAGGAAAACCCCAGTGCCGTCACGCGGCAGACGCAGAGGGAAAGGCCCGATGGAATCGAACGCCGGTTTGTTCGGCCAGAACGTTCTCCTCGTCGAAGGCGACCGCCAGTTCCGGGAGTCACTCTTCTACTTTTTCCGGATCCTTGGCTGCACCGTGAGAGTCGCGGGAAATGCCGCAGAGGCGAAGTCGGCGATGGAGGTGCAACATTTCGATCTGATCATTTCCGATTACCTGCTTCCGGACGGCAACGGCATACGCCTGCTCCAATCGTCGGTTCCGTGTCAAAAGGAGGCGATCCGGATCCTGACCACCGCGTATTCCTCCGACCGCTGCCCCATCAGGGAAGAGTTGACGGGGATCGACGAGATCGTCCGTAAGCCGTTCACGGGGCCCGAATTGGGAAACCTGGTCGGGAGGTACGTCGGAAGGCTTTCCAGGGAGGGAACCACCTGGGACGCCGAACCCGTCCTGGGTCCCCAGCGGTAGCCAGGAATGTCCTCAAGGAGTGATTCCATGCGGCTCTCAAAGATTTTGGGAAACCCGGATCCCGTACAGACTGACGCCGAATGGTTCGCGGAGGAAAACCGGTGGAACTTCGACGCCGCGATTTCCCGGGTCGATTCCTTTTTAAAAATGGCTTGGGTATACAACCTGTGGCAAGAGGGGAACAATCCCGCCCACTGGGAGCGTGTGATCCTCCACCTTCGGAGAATGGAACGGGATCGCAAGAGGAGGAAGTGACCTTCGGATGGGGTGGATCGCCGCCTGACCGGGAGGAAGTGGCTTCTACGGCGCCTTGGAGGCGTCGAGGACCTCCCGGACCTTCCGGGCCACCGCCTCGGGGGTGAACGGCTTCTGGAGGAAGCCCGCCCCCCGCCCGGATACGCCGTGCCGGATCACGGTGTGCTCCGTGTAGCCGGAGATGAACAGGGTCCGCGCCTCCGGGTGCATGTCGGCGGCCCGATCGGACAGGTCCGGCCCCGCCATCATCGGCATCACCACGTCCGTCAGCAGCAGGTGGATCGGACCCGGGTGGGAGGAGAGGATCCGGAGGCCTTCCTCCCCGTTCGCCGCCGTCAGCACCTTGTAGCCGTGACCGGTCAGGACTTCCCGGAGGATGTCGAGGACCACGGCCTCGTCCTCCACGATCAGGATGGTCTCGGAGCCCCGGAGACGGTCCGGCGGCAACGGCCGCACGCCGGCCTCCCCGTCCACCCTGGGGAAGTACACCTTGAAGGTCGTACCGCCTCCCGGCTCGCTGTACACCCAGATGTACCCCTCGCTCTGCTTCACGATCCCGTACACGGAAGAGAGGTCCAGCCCCTTCCCCGAACCCGCGCTGGAAGCGAACGGCTCGAAGAGGAGCGCCCGCGCCTCCGCGTCCATGCCCGGTCCCGTGTCGGAAACCGCAACCATGACGTAGGGCCCGGGCCGCACGAACAGGTGCCGCCGGGCGTACACCTCGTCCAGGTCGGCGTTCGCCGTCTCCACGACCACCTTCCCTCCCGACGGCATCGCGTCGCGCGCGCGCATCGCGAGGTTGACGACGACCTGCTCCACCTGCGAGGGGTCCGCCTTGACCTTCCCGAGGCGTTCCCCCTGGAGGATCGTCAGCTCGATCCGGTTCCCGAGGATCCCCCGGAGGGCGGGTTCCATCCCCGAAAGGACATCGTTCAGGACGATCTCCCGCGGCTGCAGCACCTGCTGGCGGCTGAACGCGAGGAGCTGCCGCGTGAGGTTCGCGGCGCGCGTCCCCGCCCGCTTGATCTCCTCCGCATGCCGCCGGTGCGGCCCCCCGTTCGGCAACTGGAGGATCAGCAGGTCGGCGTACCCGATCACCGCCGTGAGGAGGTTGTTGAAGTCGTGCGCGATGCCGCCGGCCAGCTTCGCGACGGCCTCCATCCGCTGGGACCGCCGGATCTGCTCCTCCCGCCGCCGCTCCTCGGTCACGTCCCGCTTCACCGCGACGTAGTTGACCACGCCGCCGGAGGGGTCGCGCACCGGGGAGATCACCGCCTCCTCCTCGAAGAGTGTCCCGTCCTTCCGCCGGTTGACGAAGCCCCCCCGCCACGTCTGCCCGCGGGTGAGGGCGTCCCAGAGTTCCTGGTAGAAGGCGTCGGGTTGGCGTCCGCTCTTCAGGATCCTCGGGTTCTTCCCCAGGACCTCGTTTCGCCGGTAGCCGGTGACCCGCTCGAAGGCGGGATTGACGTACCGGATCGCTCCGTCCGCGTCGGTCACGACGATCGACTCGCCGGCCTGCTCCACCGCCATCGCCAGGCGGGCGCGCTCCTCTTC
>DASWBR010000187.1:0-2204 GCA_036390495.1 Candidatus Deferrimicrobiaceae bacterium
AGCGTCTCGGACCGGGCGGCCTGCGCCCGGTTGTTCAGCACCGTGTAGATGTCCGTCAGGGTCGCCAGCTGGTCGCGCACCGTCCCCTCGTACTTCTCCGCCCCCACCTTGCGGCGCGCTTCCTCGTAGACCCGGGCGAGATAGGCGTCCCCCACCAGTTTCAGGGCGTTGTAGATCCGCTCCCGGACCAGAGAGACGTCGGTGCGGATCTGGGAGAGCTTCCGCAGCGGCCTCTCGTACGGGTCGTGGAGGATCCGGAAGAGGCGCCGGCGGGGGCGGAGCTCCTCCGCCATGCCGTCGATGGCATCGTGCAGGAGGCGGTCGAAGAAGCGCAGTTCCAGCAGCTGCACGTTGAGGAACTCGAGGACCTCGGCGGTGTCCTCGACCCTCGGGTCGTAGACGAAGGCGGCGTTCCACTCCGCGAGGAACAGGTCGTTGTCGAAATACCGGATCGGGGAGCGGAGGATCTCCGCGATCGCCGGCTCGCTGAAGTCCCCCCGCTCCAGCGTCAACAGCCGCGCCATGTCCCGGGGGAGCCGGGAGAGGGCTTCGGCGCCGGTCAGCGGCGGCGAGAAGGCCCCGACGTGCCACAGGCAATACTCCTCGACGAGGTCCGCAAGCCCCGGGCGGGAGACGGCCGGCCGGATCCGCTCGAACACGGCGCCGGCTGCCTCCCGGGCGGACCTCTCCAGTGCGGGCTCCGACGCGAGGGCGAGCGCCGTCTCCGCGTACGCTTCCCAGGGCATGTCCCGGACCGGCAGGGTCAGGGTGACGGAGAGGACGCCGAAGTCGAATATCTTCACCGCAGCCTCCAGCCGGTGCGACGCTCCCGCCGCCGCGGCCTCCACCGGCCGTGACAGGACGACGAGGGGCTTCGGGCGGTACTGGAGGTGCGCCGGCGCGGGCCGCACCCCCGTGATGCCCCGGGATTCGGACGCCTCGCACAGGGTGCGGGCGGCGTCGAGGGCGATCTCGAATCCTGCCTCGTAGGCGAACAGGAAGAAGAAGTTCCCCGAGTCGACCCGGACGCCGCCTTCGCCGCTCATGACGGACCTCCCATCAGGGACGGGTAGATGTTGTACAGGAAGTGGAGGATCACGGGGACGTAGACGTTTCCCGACGCCTTCCGGCCGAACCCCAGGAGAATCCCCGGAAAGAACGTGAGCGCCCGGAAGGCGGAAGGGGAGATCGCGACGTGCCCCGCCGCGAAGAGCAGGGCGGTCGGGAGGACCGGATCCCATCCGGCCTCCTCGAAGGCGTCGTACAGGTATCCCCGGAAGAACACCTCCTCGGGGAGGGCCACCAGGAAGAGCAGGTGCGCCGCCATCGCCCCGCGGAGGGGAACGGTCTCCCGGATCGGCGAAAGGGCGGGAGGGAGGGGGAGGCGCGCGAAGAGGAAGTACGCCGCCGCCCCGGCCGCGGCGAGAACCAGCGCTGTCATCGCGCTCCTCCGGATGCCGGGGGCCGCGGCCCACGGGGGGACGCCGCGGCCCCTGTAGTGCGGGAGCGGCGCGTAGAGAAACAGCGCGGCGGCGACGAAGGCCGGGGAGAGCCAGGGGAGGCGCGGGGAGAGCCGGACCGCGAGGTGGATCGACGCGACGACGGCGACGAACAGCAGAAGGGGCCGCGAGGGGAACGCCCCCTTCCCGGGTGGCCCGGGGGAAGCCGGCTCGTCCCGTCGATGCGACAATCGGCCCACCTCCGCTCACCCCGCCGGGCGGATGCGCCCGAACAGGTCGGGAAAACGGTCCACCGTGAAGTCCGGAGGCGACTCCCCGAAACCCGCGACGCCGAGGCCGTACGTCACGCCGCACGTGACCGTCCCCGCCGCCCTCCCGGCGAGGACGTCGTTGCGCGAATCCCCCACCATCACCGCCTCTCCGGGAACCGTCCCCGCCTGCCGCAATATGTGGAGCAGCCCCTCCGGGTGCGGTTTCTTGTTCGGGAAACTGTCGCCGCCGCGCACCTCGAAAAAACAGCCGTCCAGGGAGAGGCCGGCGAGGATCGCTTCCGTCATGTCCAGCGGCTTGTTCGTGAGCACCGCCATCCGGTACATCCCCGACCATTTCCGGAGCGCGTCGGCCACACCCGGGTACGGCCTCGTGGTGTCCAGGAGGTGCCGGCGGTAATAGGAGAGGAAACGCTCCAGAACTTCCGGCAGGAGGTCGGCCTTCCCGGGGGGGAGGGCCCGCCGGATCAGCATC
>DASWBR010000188.1:0-21189 GCA_036390495.1 Candidatus Deferrimicrobiaceae bacterium
GCAGCAGGTCATCCGGGAATATTCCGGGCCGGGGCCCGAATCCGTTCCGCGGGGGAACGAGATTTCGACGCTGGTGCACGCGAACGACCTCATGCTGGAAACCATCAAGAATCACCTCGCGGAGCGGACCCGCGCCGAGGACGCGTTACGGAAGAGCGAGAGCCAGCTCCGCCAATCCCTCAAGATGGAGGCCGTCGGGAAGCTGGCGGGGGGGGTCGCCCACGACTTCAACAACCTCCTGTCGGTCATCACGGGGTACAGCGAGATTCTCCTGTTCCGCCTGGACGGCAGGAACCCGATACGCCGTGAGGTCGAGGAGATCCACAAGGCCGGCGAACGGGCGGCGTCCCTCACCCGCCAACTCCTCGCCTTCAGCCGACGCCAGGTATTGAAACCGAAGCGGTTGCGGATGAACGAGGTGGTGGAGAACATCGGGACCATGCTCCGGCGCCTGATCGGGGACCATATCGAGTTCGTCACGGAGGCGCAGGCGGATCTCTGGGCCGTCCGGGCCGACCCGAGCCAGATCGAGCAGATCCTGATGAACCTCACCATCAATGCCCGGGACGCGATGCCGAAGGGGGGGAAACTGGTCATCTCCACGGCGAACGTCCGGTTGGAGAGACCGTTCGTCGCCAGGGAGTTGACCATCCCGCCCGGCAGATACGCCACCCTGCAGGTATCGGACGACGGGTGCGGCATGGAGGAGGCCGTCCTCGACCGGATCTTCGAACCGTTCTTCTCCACGAAGGATCCCGGCAAGGGAACGGGCCTCGGCCTGTCCACCGTGTACGGGATCGTGAAGCAGAGCAACGGGTACATCCACGTCGACAGCGCACCGGGCAACGGTACAGCCGTCACCGTCTACTTCCCGGAAGACACCGCCGAGGAGAGGGATGCGGAAAGGGAGGCATCGGGTATTCCGGACATCAAGCTGTCCGGCACGGGAACCGTCCTCCTGGTCGAGGACGAGCCGATGGTGCGCGAACTCGCGGTCGAAATCCTGAAGCAATGCGGATTCCACGTCCTCGACGCCGAGAACGGGGACATGGCGCTGGCGATCTGCGACCGCTACGACCGGGGTATCGACCTGCTGGTCACCGACCTGGCCATGCCCGGCATGAATGGAATCGAACTGGCCCGGCGGGTGGGCGATACGAGGCCCGGCACGCCGGTCCTCTTCATGTCCGGGTACGCGGAAGACGCCGGGCAGTTGGAAGATCCGGACAAGGAGTGGCATTTCCTCCAGAAACCGATCTCGCCGACGGTTCTATCCCGGAAGTTGCGCGAGATCTTTCCCGGACAGGAAGTTGCAACGCAGGTCTGACCCGATCCCCAACGCCGCGCGCGCCCCCGCGGGCATTCACTCCCCGATCAGCACGTGCTCCTGGCGGCCGGGGCCGACCACCACCGTGACGTACGAACCGATCTTCAGTTTCCCCTCCCGGTTCCGGAACAAGACGTGGTGAACGCCCTTTTCCCCGGGGGTGGTGAACTCCGCGATCCGGCCGATCCGCTGCAGGCGCACGACCTCGTACTTCTCCCCCGTGGCCTCGTCGATCAGGTAGGCTGCCATCCCTTCGGGGTCGTACCGTTCCGGCCCGGTCATCCGGAAAAGGACCCCGACGAACTCCCGGTTCGCCGCCAGCGTGCACTGGATGACCCTCACGCCGGGCGGGAGAGGCCGCGCCGCCTCCTTCTTCGCGGAGCAGGCCGCGAGGAGACAGAGCGCTGCCGCTGTAAACACCCGCTTCCCGGACAGGATCGCACACCCCCGACGGAATACCGGACCCGACGCGCATTCTAGCATCCGGGAAGGATTGCCGCACAGAATCGCGCGGGGGCGGGACCCACCCCGGGAGACGGGGCAAGCCCCCGGTCAATGCCCTCCGCCTCCGGCGAGCTCCCGGACGATGTTCCCCACCACCGCCTTGGCGTCCCCGAAGACCATCAGCGTCCGGTCGAGGTAGTAGAGCTCGTTCTCGATGCCGGCGAACCCCGGACTCATGCTCCGCTTGACGACCATCACCGTGCGGGCCCTGTCCACGTCGAGGATCGGCATCCCGTAGATCGGGCTCGATCGATCGTGGCGCGCCGCCGGGTTGGTGACGTCGTTGGCGCCCAGCACGAGGGCCACGTCGGCCTGCGGGAATTCGGAGTTGACGTCCTCCATCTCCACAAGGCGGTCGTACGGGATGTCCGCCTCCGCGAGGAGCACGTTCATGTGCCCCGGCATCCGCCCCGCAACCGGGTGGATGGCGAATTTCACGTCGACCCCCTCCTTCGTCAGCGCGTCGAAGAGCTCCCGGACCTTGTGCTGCGCCTGGGCCACCGCCATCCCGTACCCGGGAACCACGATCACCCGGCTCGCCGCCTGCAGGATCCCCGCCGCCTCATCGGCCGTCGCGCTGCGCACCGTGCGCTGTTCCCCCGCCGTCCCGGCCCCTTCCTGCACCTGACCGAATGCACCGAACAGGACGTTGGTGAAGGAGCGGTTCATGGCGCGGCACATGATCACCGAAAGGATCAGGCCCGAGGAGCCGTCGAGCGCCCCGGCGATGATGAGGAGCTTGTTGTCGAGGACGAACCCCATTGCCGCCGCCGCCAGGCCGGCGTAAGAGTTCAGGAGGGAGATCACCGTGGGCATGTCGGCCCCGCCGATGGGTACGATGAGCAGCACGCCGAACAGGAGCGACAGGACGGCGAACACCGGGAACAGCCACGCCGCTTCCGGACGTGCAACGAGCCAGGCTGCCGATCCCGCGGCGGCGCCGAGGATCGCCAGGTTCACCGCGTTCTGGTTCCGGTAGGTGATCGGCCGGGTCGGGAGGATCTCCTGCAGCTTGCCGAACGCCATCAGCGAGGCGGTGAAGGTGAGGAACCCCAGCAGCACCTCGAGGGCCAGGGCCCCCATCGTGAACCGGTCGATCCGGGGCGCCCGGAGATAGAATTCCGCCGTACCCACGAGCGCCGCCGCGAGGGCCCCGAAGGCGTGGGAGAGGGCGGTCCGCTGCGGGACGGCGGTCATCGGCATCATCGCCATCGGGACGCCGATCACGGTGCCCGCCACGAACGCCGCGGCGATCCACTTGTAGCTCGCGATCTCGGGCCGCAGCAGCGTGCCGCCCACCGCCAGCGCCATCCCCGCGATGCCGACGAGCACGCCGCGCCGCGCCGTCGGCACCGAAGAGAGCCACTTCAGCGCCAGGATGAAGGAAGCCGCGGCGGCGAGGTAGAGCAGGGGGATGGCCCGTTCGATCACGGCTTGCCCTTCCCGCTCTTCCGGAACATCCGCAGCATGCGGTACGTGATGAGATACCCGCCGACGATGTTGATCGTCGAGCACGCCACCGCCACCGTGCCGAGGACGGTCGACAGGGTCGTCTTCTGTTCCCCCGCCACCACGATCGACCCGACCACCGCGATCGCCGAGATGGCGTTGGTGAGAGACATGAGCGGCGTGTGGAGCAGCGGGGACACCCGGCGGATGACCTCGAATCCCACGAAGGTGGCCAGAACGAATACGTAGAGTCCCTGCTCCAGTTCCGGGCTCATCCCGCCACCTCCCTCCCCTCGTGCGTCACCAGCGCGGCGCGCTGGATCTCGTCTCCGGGGTCGATCCGGAACTGCCCGTCCTTCCAGAACGCCAGCACGAAGGCGGTCAGGTTCCGGGAGAACAGGGTGCTCGCGTGCCACGGCAGGGTGGACGGCAGGTTGTCGTGGCCGCAGATCGTGACGCCGCCCTCGACGACCGTTTCCCCCGGGCGGGTCAGCTCGCAGTTGCCCCCACCCTCCGCCGCCACGTCCATGATCACGGACCCGGTTTTCATCCCTCTCACCATCTCCGCGGTGATGAGCCGCGGGGCCTTGACGCCGCCGATCAGCGCCGTCGTGATGACGACGTCCGACACCGCGCATCGCCCGGCGATGAGCTCCGCCTGCTTCCGGTAGAACTCCGGCGAGAGCTCCCTCGCGTAACCCCCCGCGTCTTCCGCGCGTTCCCCGGTTTCGACGCCGACGAAGCGGGCACCCAGGCTCTCCACCTGTTCCCGGACCGCGGACCGCGTGTCGGTGGCCTCCACGACCGCGCCCAGGCGCCGCGCCGTGGCGACGGCCTGCAACCCCGCCACCCCGGCGCCGATGACGAAGACCTTCGCCGGGAGGATCGTTCCGGCCGCGGTGGAGAGCATCGGGAGGTAGCGCGGGAGCAGGTTGGCCGCGATCAGCACCGCCTTGTAGCCGGCGATGCTGGCCATCGAGGAGAGGGTGTCCATCGGCTGGGCGCGCGTGATCCGGGGAATCCGGTCCATGGCGAACGCGGTGATCCCCCGACCCGCCAGCTGCGCCACCGCATCGGGGTGGCGCGCGGGGACGAGCTGGCACACGAGCACCGCGCCGGGCCGCATCATGTACGCCTCGTGACGCCCGGCGGCCCGGTGGAACATCGGGGGCTGCACCTTCAGGACGAGGTCGGCGCCCGAAAGGAGCTCCGCGGGGTCGCTCCCGATACCGGCCCCCGTCTCCCGGAACGCGTCGTCCGGGAAGAACGCCGCGTCGCCCGCCCCGTTCTCCACTGCGACCTTGAAACCGGCCGAAGCCAGCTTCGCGCACGACTCGGGGACCAGGGCGACCCGCCGCTCCCCTTCCCGGATCTCCTTCACTACGGCGATTTTCATTGGTATTCCGGCCCCCCGGGGGCAGCCATTCTCCGCGCTTACCGGTTAGATGCGGGCGGAGTCGCCGGGTGTCACGCTCCGGTTTCCCGGTGGGACCTTGTCCCTTCCGGGGTAACGTGTATCGTAATGAATCAAAGGGGAAGACCGGCTATGGAACCCATCGCAGGCGAACCGGACACGGCGGGAAGGATTGCTTCCGCAGGAAAGGGGACGCGATTTGCTTCGCTCCTCCTCCTGTTCCTGCTCCTTGCCCCCTCGGAACCGTCGCGGGGCCTTGCCGCCACTCCCGGCGACGCCTCTTCCCCCGGCATTGGGGCAGGTGACCATTCCGCCGTCCTCCCCGGCAATGCCCGCGCCTCCGAGCGGCTCTTCGGCCTGCCGGGGCTCGGAAACGTCGGCCGCGTGGCTCCCGGGATCCTCCGCGGCGCCCAGCCGAAGCCCGAGGGGTACGCCACCCTGAAGGCGATGGGCGTCAAGACGGTAATCAACCTGCGCACGAACCACGGCGAGAAGGCGGCCGTCGAGGCGGCGGGGATGCGCTCCGTCGAGATCCCCATGACCACGATGAAGGCCGTCGACCCGGCAGCGGTGCGGAAGGCGATCTCGGTGATGACCGACCCGGCGAATCAGCCCGTCTTCGTCCACTGCGCACAGGGGAAGGACCGCACCGGGGTCGTCGCGGCGGTCTACCGGATGGAGGTCGAGGGGTGGACCGCGGCGGAGGCCGAGGCGGAGATGGAGGCGTTCGGTTTCCACGAGATCTGGTTCCAGCTCGAGAAATTCGTCCGTCGGTACCCGGAGAGCCGGAAGGGGAACGGGGCCGGGACCGGCCGGTAAATCCCGGAGGGAGGGAGGATCGGCGGATGGCCTGCGATGCGTCGAAGGCGGGGGGGGTGCTCGTGCTCTCGGCGGCTGCGGGGGCGGGACACGTGCGGGCGGCGGAGGCGCTGGTGGCCGCATTCACGGCGAGTGGGATCGCCGCAAAGCACGTGGAGGTCCTGAAGTACGCCTCCGGCTTCTTCAAGAAGGTCTATTCGGACCTGTACGTCGAGCTGGTCAACCGGCAACCGGCGCTCCTGGGGCTGGTCTACGACGCCCTGGACCGCCCGTGGCGGCACATGAAACGCCGGCTCGCCCTCGACCGGCTCAACACCCGCCCCCTCGTCCGGTTCCTCAAGGAGGAAAAACCCCGCCTGGCCGTCTGCACCCACTTCCTCCCCGCGGAGATTCTCCTCCACCTGCGCCGGAAAAAGATCCTGGACGTCCCGGTCGGCGTGGTCATCACGGACTTCGACCTGCACGCGATGTGGCTGTACCGGGGGGTGGATTGGTACTTCGTGGCGTGCGAGGAGACGAAGGTCCACCTGGCCGCCCTCGGGGTCCCGCAGGAGACGATCCACGTGACGGGGATCCCCATCGACCCGAATTTCTCCTCACCGGGAGACCGGCGGGAAACCCGCCGGGAGCTGGGCCTGCGGCCTGACCTCGTGACGATCCTGGTTTCCGCGGGAGGATTCGGGATGGGGCCCGTGGAATCGCTCGCAAATTCCCTGCAGGAGGTCACCCACCCCGTCCAGGTGGTGGTGGTGTGCGGGAAGAACGCGGCGCTCAAGCGCCGCCTGGAGGAGCTCCCTGCCCCCGCGCACCCGGTGCGCGTCGTGGGATTCACGACGGAGATGGAGCGGTGGATGGCGGCCTCCGATCTCCTCGTGGGAAAGGCGGGGGGGCTCACCAGCTCGGAGGCGCTGGCCTCCGGGCTGGCGATGGTAATCGTCAACCCGATCCCGGGCCAGGAGGAGCGCAACAGCGACCATCTCCTGGAGGAGGGGGTCGCCGTCCGCTGCAACAACCTCCCCGCTCTCGCCTTCAAGATCGACGCGCTGCTGTCGGACCCGGCGCGCTTCGCGCGGATGCGGCAGGCGGTCCGAAGCCTCGCCCGCCCGGACGCGGCGTCCGAGGTGGCGTCCATCCTCACCGGTACGGCGACGCAAGGTCCCGGCGCGCGCCACAGAGCGTGAAACCCCGTCCTCAGGGAAGGGGGCGGGGGGAAAGCCGGCGCACCCACACGGCGTAGAATGGGGGCCGATGGACGCGTTCCTCCTGAAGCAGGTCGTCTCCGAACTCGCCGCGGAGCTCCCCGGCGCGCTGGTGTCGAAGGTGCGGCAGCCGGGGGAGAAAGAAATCGTCCTCGAGCTGTGGACGGGGCGGGGCGAGAAGAGGCTCCTCCTTTCGGCGGATCCGGAGCTGTGCCGGATCCACCTGACCACCCGGAAGGCCCCCAACCCGCCGTCGCCGCCCCGCTTCTGCCAGTTCCTCCGGAAGCACCTGGAGGGGATGCGGATCGCGCGGTTTTCCCTCGCCCCGTACGACCGGTCCGTGCGGATCGACTTCTCCTCCTCCCGGCCGGACGCGGAGCACGCGCGCACCACCCTGCACGCGGAGCTGTTCGGACGCCACGCGAACCTGATCTACGCCGACGGGGAAGGGACGATCCTCTGTCCCCTGCGGAACGTCCCCGCCGAGGAGAGCCGGATCCGCGAGGTGGCCGCGGGTATTCCGTACCGGCCGCTCCCGCCCCCCGAACGGCTGTTTCTCCCCGACGTGACGGAGGAGGTGACCCGGGGGATCTTTTCCGGCGGGTGGGAGGGGCTCGCCAAGTCGCTGATGGACGCCGTCGCGGGAATCGGGAAGGAGGTGGCCCAGGAGGCGGCGGCGCGGGGGCGCGGGAGCGCCGATGCCCTGCATGCCGCCCTCCGGGAGCTTGTCCGCCGGTACGAGGAGGCCGACTTCTCCCCGGGGATCGGCACGCTGCAGAACGGGAGGAGGCGGATCCTCCCCTTCCCCTGCCCTGCCGCGGGATTTAGGGAATTCGTCCCGTTCCCCGCCGCCAACGCCGCGGCGGACGCCTTCTACGCGGAAGTCGCGGAGGGCCGGGAGCTCGCGGCCCTGCGGCAGCAGCTGAAAACCCGGATCGCCGCCCTGCTGAAGAAGGAGCGCCAGAAGCTTTCGAACGTCGGCGGGGACGAGGAGCGGCTGCTGGAAGGGATGAAGGGGGGCGCGCACGGCGAGACGCTCAAGGCGAACCTCGGAGCGCTGAAGAAAGGGATGGAGTCCTTCCGCGACATCCCGCTCGACCCGGCGAAGACGCCCGTGGAGAACATGAACCGGTATTTCCACCTCGCCCGGAAGGCGAAGGGGGCGATGGAAATCGTCCGGAGGCGGAAGCGCGAGGTGGCGGAGAGCGTGTACTACCTCGAGTCGCTGGAGTCCCAGCTGGCCGCCGCGCAGACGAGGGACGACCTGATCGCCGTCCGCCAGGAGCTCTCCTCCTCATTCGCCCCGAAAAAGAGGCCCGCCGCGAGGAAGAAGAGCCGCCCGCAGGACCCTCCGCGCCCCCCAGCGCCGCAGGTGGAGAAGGTCGATTTCCGCGGCCACGCGATCCTGATCGGCCGGAACAACGTCGGGAACGACCGGATCGTGAAGGAGCTGTCCGCCCCCGACGACCTGTGGCTCCACGCGCAGGGGATCCCGGGGAGCCACGTGCTGGTCAAGCGGGCCGCGGGGAAGGAGGTGCCGAGGGAGGTGATCGAAGAGGCGGCGCGGCTGGCGGTCCTGCACAGCAGGGCGAAGGGGTCGCAGAACGTCCCCGTCTTCCTCGCCGAGGCCCGCCACGTCTCGAAGTTCAAGGGGGCGAAGCCGGGTCTGGTGCGGATCGCGAAATATTCGACGGTCTTCGTGCGGTGAGGCGGCGGCACCCCGCCGCGGACCGGGAGTCCTACTTTCCTTTCCGGAGGAAGAGGGCGGCGGCTATCCCCAGCACCGCCCCGAGGAATCCGCCGACCAGGAGGTAGTCGAACGACCGCTGTGCGACCTCGAGGTAGACCTGGTCGAACCCTTTCAGCGAAGCGCCCCTCGTGATGACGTGCCGGAACGGAAGCTGCCCGACGAGGAACGCCGAAGGACGGTAGAGGTACCCCACCCCGGCCCCGAGCAGGAACCCGCAAATCCCCCCGAGCAGGACCATCCGGTTCTCTCCACCCATGGGAAAGATCCTTCCTTGACTGGTTTCCGTTACCCGTTCGACAAGTTGGTTATCGGCATCCGGCGGTCTTTCCCGAGGGCGCGGGGGGTGATCTTGACGCCGGGAGGGGCCTGTCGCCGCTTGTATTCGCTCCGGTCCACCAGCGACACGACGCGCCGCACCACGGCCTCCGGGTGCCCCGCCTCCACCATCTCGGGGACGCTCCGGTCTTCCTCCACGTACATCTTCAGGATCGGGTCGAGGACCTCGTACTCCGGGAGGGAGTCGGAATCCCTCTGGCCGGGTTTCAGCTCCGCCGACGGCGGCTTGGTGAGGACCCGCTCCGGGATCACGTCCCGGCCGCGGCTCGCGTTGTACCATCGCGACACGCGGTACACCATCGTCTTGAACACGTCCTTGATGACGGCGAACCCGCCGGCCATGTCGCCGTAGAGCGTGGCGTACCCGACGCTCATCTCGCTCTTGTTCCCCGTCGTGAGGACGACCTCGCCGAACTTGTTGGAGAGGGCCATCAGGATCGTGCCGCGGATGCGGGCCTGCAGGTTCTCCTCCGTGGCGTCCGGCGCCCGGTCCCCGAACGTCGGGGCGAGCGTCCGCAGAAGGGCGCCGAAGGTGTCGCCGATCGACAGGTCGTGGCAACGGATGCCGAGGTTCCCGGCCAGCGCGTGGGCGTCCTCCACGCTCTCCCGGGAGGTGTAGGGGGACGACAGCGTCACCCCCATCACGCGGGAGGGCCCGAGGGCTTCCGCCGCCACCACCGCCACCAGGGACGAATCGACCCCTCCCGAAAGGCCGATGATCGCCCCGGGAAACCGGTTCTTCCCCACGTAGTCCCGCGTCCCCAGGACGAGGGCGCGGAAGATCTCCTCTTCCGGCGGGGGGAGAGGGGCCACGGGGCCGCCTTCCGCCGCGCCACCGACGTCGCAGACCAGCAGTTCCTCCCCGAACATCCCCGCGCGCGCCATCACCTTGCCCTTCGGTGCGACCACCATGCTGCCGCCGTCGAAGACGAGCTCGTCCTGGCCGCCCACGAGGTTGCAGTACGCGACGGGCACCCCGGCACGGCGCGCGTGGCCCGCCACCACCTTCCGGCGCTCTTCCCACTTCCCCGCGTGATACGGCGAGGCGGAGATGTTGAGGATGAGGCCGGCGCCCTCCTTCGCAAGACGCGCGACGGGGCCCCCCCGCACCCAGATGTCCTCGCACACGGTGACCCCCACCCGTGTCTTCCCGACGGGAAACGTCACCGGCTCCCTTCCGCGCCCGAAATACCGGACCTCGTCGAAGACGCCGTAGTTGGGAAGGTGCATCTTCCGGTAGACGCCCCGGACCCGCCCGCCGCCGGCGATGCCGGCGGCGTTGTACGCCCGCCCCTTCGCGTCCCGGTCGGCGAACCCGACCACGGCCGTGATCCCCCGGACGCCCGCTGCCACCTCCCGCCACCCCGCGAGGTTCTCCGCAAGGAACGAGGCCCGCAGGAGGAGGTCCTCCGGGGGGTATCCGGTGACGACCATCTCCGGGAAGACGACGAGGCGGGCCCCCGCCTCCTTCGCCCGCTCGCAGGCGGAGAGGATCTTGCGGACGTTCCCCGCGATGTCCCCGACGGTGGCGTTGACCTGGGCGAGGGCGAGGCGCAGTGGGGCGGTCATACGCCCATTCTCCCCGAAACCGCCGGGGGCGGGAAGCCCCGGATCGCGTGTGGTACAATCCCCTCTCCCATGGCCTCTCCGCCCGCTCCCCTCTATACCCGCGACTACGTCCTCCTCAACGCCGCCAACCTCACCTTCTCCCTGTACAGCACCATCTTCCTCTTCCTCCCGGCGTACATGTACCGGCTGGGGATCCGGGAGGGGACGATCGGCGTCCTGATGGCGGTCGGGACGCTGGTGGGGGTGGCGCTCAAGCCCGCGTACGGGCTGGTGGTCGGGCGGGGCCTGCGAAGGGCGTTCCTGTCGCTGGGGGCGCTATTGGCCGCGGCATCCACGGTGCCTTGGCTCTTCGTGGCCGGGCCGGGAGCGCACCTGTTCGCCATCCGCGTCGCCCAGGGGGCGTTCTTCTCCATGGTGGCGTCCGCCTCCTACGGCTACATCGCGGCGTGCGCCCCCGTGGAACGGCGCGCCGAGGCGTTGGGGATCTTCGGCCTCTCCTTTTTCCTCCCCTTCTCCGTGGGGGGGTGGGTCGGGGAGTGGGTGATCGCCCGGACCGGTTTCCACGGGCTGTTCGCCGCGGGGATCGGCGTCGCCGTCCTCTCCGCGCTCATCCCGCTCGGCATGCGGGAGCCCGCCGTGCGGGAGCGGCCTTCCTTCGGATCGCTCCGGTCGTTCCTCACCCGCCCGTTCCTCGTGCCGAACACGGCGGGATACCTCTTCGGGATGGCGTACGGCACGATCTTCACCTTCCTCCCCGTCTACCTCGTCGTGCGGAAGTCGGGATCCCTGGGGACCTTCGTCTTCTTCTACGCCCTGACGGTGATCGCCACGCGGACCCTGGGCCGGCGACTCCTCGACCGGCTGCCGCGGGAGTGGGTCTCCCTGTGCGCCCTCCTGCTCCTGTGCGCGGGAAACCTGCTGATCCCGGCGTTCGACGGGGGCGTCGGTCTCGCCCTCGTGGGCGTCGCCTCGGGGGCGGGCCACGGGCTCCTCTTCCCCGCCCTGTCCGCGCTGGTGCTCGACCGGGTGACGGACGACACCGGGGGGATGGCGATGACCATGGCGATGTTCACCGCGTCCTTCGACATGGGCCTGGTGACCGGGGCGGCGGCGTTCGGCTTCGTCGCGGAAAGCTACGGGTACGCGGCGATGTTCGTCGCCGCGGCGATGTTCGTCGGTGCGGGGACGGGGGCCTTCTTCTTCCTGGACCCCGCCTTCAGGAGAGGAGAGCGTCCCGAACCCGCGCCATGAGCGCCGGGATGTCCGCGTCGGTCATCCCATCCGTCGGGACGGGATCGAACAGTTCCACCACCACGTGCCCCGGACGGACCGAAAGCGACCCGGACGGGACGATGTCCCGGCTCCCCGAGACCCGCACGGGCACGATCGGCAGCCCCGCGCGCAATGCGATGAAGAATCCCCCCTTCTTGAACGGCTGGAGCCTCCCGTCCTTGCTGCGGGTCCCCTCCGGGTAGATGAGGACGGAGTTGTTGCCGAGGAGCCCCGACGCGGCGGATGCCAGCGCCTCCCGCGCCTGGGAGGCGTCGGCCCGGTCCACCATGATCTGGCCCAGGGAGAGGAGCACCCACCCGAACACGGGGATCCTCGACAGCTCCTTCTTGAACACCCAGTGCAGGGGGTGGGGGATCGACAGCGCCAGCGCGGGGGAATCGACGTGGCTGACGTGGTTCGACATGAACACGTACGGCTTTCCCCGGTTCACGCGGGAGAGGCCGCGGGTTTCCAGCGTGACCCCGAACAGCGGGAGAGCGACGGCGGAGTAGCTCTTCGTCACCCACCGGAAGATCCTCCCCTTCCGGCTCCGCCCGGGGACCAGGAGACCCAGCAGGATCGCGGGGATCCCGATCACCAGGGTCAGCAGGGCGAGGAGGAACAGCTGGATCGCGTTCTTTATCGTCACGCGGGCGGCTTCCCCTTCCTGCGCCGGATCCCCTCCGGGCAGGCCGGAAGGAGCGGGCACCCCTCGCACAGGGGGTTGCGCGGCCTGCACACCTCCCTCCCGAGCCGGATGAGGTTCAGGTGGAGCGGCCCGTGCTCCTTTTCCGGCACGTGCGGCTCCAGGGAGAGGGCCGCCTTCGCCAGATCCGCTTTGTCGGGGACCAGCCCCAGCCGCTTCGTCACCCGCAGGATGTGGGTGTCGACGGGGAAGGCGGGGAGGCCGAAGGAGAACAGGAGCAGGATGTTCGCGGTTTTCACGCCGATGCCGGGGAAGGAGGTGAGGTACGCCCGCGCCGAAGGAAGCGGCATCGACCGCAGGAATTCGAGGGAGTAATCCCCGCGCTCCTCCTTCAGCCTCCCCAGCGCGCCGAGGATCGAACGGGCCTTCGCCTTCGCGAGCCCGCCGACCCGGATCGCCTCCTCCACCTCCGACGGTTTCGCCGCTGCAAGCGCAGGCACGGTGGGAAACCGCGTCACCAGGGCCTCGTATGCGCGGTCGCGGTTTGCGTCGGTGGTGTTCTGGGAGAGGATCGTCAGGACGAGGTTCCGCACGGGGGCGATCTCGTGGCCGCACGCCTCCGGCCGGCCGAACCGGCGGGCGAGGAGGCCGGAAATCTCGCGCAGGCGCGCGGGGAGACCGGGGCCCGGGAGGCGCCGTCCCCCCGTCACGCGTCCCCCTCCCCCGACAACCGCAGGGACCTCCGCAGCCCCTCGGGCGTCAGCCGGACCGCCGGCTGCAGCTCCCAGTATTCGATCAGCCCCCTGGCCCGCAGCGACTTCACGGCCTCGGGGAGTTCCCACGGCGTAAGCCCCGCCTCCTCGCCCAGCCCCTTGATGGCCGGGGTAGCCCCCGGGCCGAACTCCCTGTAGAAGCCGAGCAGGCACAGGAGCAGCTTCCTCTCGATGTCGGTAACGGGGTGGTTGTCGCTCAACGTTTCCCTTCCCCTCCCGGGGCCGCCGGGGGGGCGATCTTCCCCTTGAGGGCGGCCGTCTCGATTTCCAGCTCCTGGATCCGTTTGTGCGCCGACATCGTCTCCCCCCTGCGCCGGAAATAGCCCGGGAGGCCGGCGAGCCACCCTGCCAGCGCCCCGGCGGCGAACGCAGAGACGATCACGACCAGCAGGGAGGTGGACCAGGAGAAATTCAGAAACCAGACGGTGATGAATCCGGGGTTCTGCACGGCGAACGCCGCGACCACGGCCAGCACCAGGACCAGCAGGACCAGCGTACCCTTCACGGCCGCCTCCTTTCAGTTGACGGGTTCCCTCCCCTTCGCTTCCGGCCCCGGAAAACCCTTCCCGTCCCGCTCCGGGCTCGAAAGCGTCCGGATCATCCCCTTCACCCGGCCGCACTCGTGCACTCCCGGGCACTCGATATCACACGGATCGATGTGGGTCACGACGTGGGCGCTCCCCAACAGCTGCCGTATGTCGTGTTCCAGGTGGTCCGCCACCCGGTGGGCGTCCTCCAGGGATTGCTCCCGGCACACCACCACGTGGAAATCCACGTGCCTCTCCGAGCCGGAGCGGCGCGTCCGGAGGTCGTGCCATTCCAGGACCATCGGCCGGTGCTCCTCGATGATCCGGACGATCGCGTCCACCGTCTCCTGGGGGAGCCTGCGGTCGAGCAGGTCCTGCACCGCGCCTTCCAGCAGCGGGAGGGAGGCCGCGAAGATGTAGATCCCGACGGCCAGCGCGATTCCGGGGTCCAGCCACCTCCACCCCGTGAACCGGTACAGGAGGAGGGAGAAGAGGATGCCGCTCCCCGAGTATACGTCCGTGCGGAAGTGGAGCGCGTCCGCCTTGAGGGCCGAGGAGCCGGTGTACTCCCCCGCCTTCCGGATCCGGGAGGAGATGATCCACGAGGCGACCACCGAGAAGGCCATCACGAAGATGCCCACGTCGAGCCCGACCCCCTCGGGGGCCCTCCCCTCCTTGAGGCGGCGCACCGCCTCCCAGACGACCCCGACCCCGGTGAGGGCGATCACCGCTCCCTGGAAGAGGGTCGCCATTGTCTCCACCTTCCCGTGTCCGTACGGGTGGCTCTCGTCGGCCGGATCCATCGCCTTCCGGATCGAAAGGAGGTTCACGGTGGACATGAAGATGTCCGCCACGTTGTCCAGGGCGGAGGCGAGAACCCCGAGGGAGCCGGAGACAATCCCGACGACGAACTTCAGGGCGCAGAGGGTGACCGCGCTCGCGAGGGAAAACCGCGCGGTCCGGAGGCGGACCCGCCGTCTTTCCGCCGGCCCTGCGGGGGCGGTCTGGGCTTCCGGCAAGTCGGCTGCTTCCTTTCCCCGGGAGCGGGGGCGCCCGGCGGGCGGACACCGGCGATTTGACACGGTATCCGGCTGTTGCAAGAATAGCACATCACCTCGGACGGGGAGGGCATGCGCGTGGTCCAGAAGGCGAAGAAGATCTGGATGGACGGGAAGCTCGTGAACTGGGACGAGGCGCAGGTCCACGTCCTCACCCACACGCTGCATTACGGCGTCGGCGTCTTCGAGGGGATCCGCTGCTACAAGACGGAGGACGGCAAGTCCGCGATCTTCCGCCTGAAAGAGCACATCGACCGGTTCTTCGACTCCGCCCACATCGTCCTGATGGAGATCCCGTTCACCCGGGAGGAGATCTGCGCGGCCATCCGGAAGACGCTGCAGGCGAACGAGCAGGCGGAAGGGTACATCCGCCCGATCGCCTTCCTGGGCGAGGGGGAGATGGGGCTGTACGCCCGCACCAACCCCGTGCGCATCGCGATCGCCACGTGGCCTTGGGGAGCCTACCTGGGGGACGAGGGGATGAAAAAAGGGATCCGCGCGAAGGTCTCCTCCTTCAACCGCCACCACGTGAACGCGGCGATGACGAAGGGAAAGGTCAACGGCAACTACGTCAACTCGGTCCTCGCGAAGTGGGAGGTCGTCAAGTCGGGATACGACGAGGCGGTCCTCCTCGACACGGAGGGGTACGTGGCGGAGGCGTCGGGGGAGAACATCTTCATCGTCCGGAACGGGATCCTGCAGACCACGCCGCTCACCTCGGTCCTCCCCGGGATCACGCGGGATTCGGTGATCACCATCGCCCAGAAGCTGGACATCCCGATCAAGGAGGCCCGCTTCACGCGCGACGAGATGTACATCGCCGACGAGATGTTCTTCACCGGGACCGCCGCCGAGATCACCCCGGTGCGGGAGGTGGACGACCGGAAGGTCGGCGCCGGGAAGCCCGGCCCGTTCACGAAGCAGATCCAGGCGGCGTTCTTCGACATCGTCCGCGGGAAGAACGCCCTCTTCCAGCACTGGCTCGACGTGGTGAAGTAGCGCCCGTCCGGGCCCCCGGAACCCCCGTGGTACAATGTCCGGATGCTGAAGGTCACCGAGATCTTCGCCAGCGTCCAGGGGGAGACTTCGTATTCCGGCTACCCGTTCGCCTTCGTCCGCCTGACGGGGTGCAACCTGCGCTGCCGGTTCTGCGACACCACCTACGCGTACGATTCCGGCGAGGAGTTCCCGCTTCCGGACGTCGTTTCCCGCGTGTCCGCCTTCGGGCTGTCCCGGGCGTGCATCACCGGCGGGGAGCCGCTGCTCCAGGAGGAGGCGCCCGCCCTCGTCTCGGCGCTCCTCGACCGCGGGCAGGAAGTGCTCGTCGAGACGAACGGGACCGTCCCCCTCGACCGGCTCGACCCCCGGGCGGTGAAGATCATGGACGTCAAGTGCCCCGGCTCCGGCGAGGACCGGAAGATGCTCTGGGACAACTTCCGGCACCTCACGGCGCGCGACGAGGTGAAGTTCGTCCTCTCCTCCGGGGAAGATTACCGGTACGCGAAGGAGGTGGTGGCGCGGTACCGCCGCGGGCAGGGGTGGACGGTCCTTCTCTCCCCCGCCTTCGGCCTCCTCGCCCCGGAACGATTGGCCGGGTGGATGGTGGGGGACGGCCTGGATGCGCGGTTCCAGCTCCAGCTCCACAAGCTCGTGTGGGGCCCGGACCGGCGGGGGGTGTGACGGGATGACGGCACCCCCGAAGCCGCTCGGGATCGCCCTGTGCAGCGGCGGGATGGACAGCCTCGTGATGTCGGCGTTCTGCAGCCGCGAGTCGGACCTCTGCCTCCTCCACGTCAACTACGGCCAGCGCACCGAGGCGAGGGAGCTCTCCTGCTTCCACGCGCTCGCGGAATACCTTGCGGTGCCGTACCCCCGGCGACTGGTGGTGGACATCTCCCACCTGAGGACGATCGGGGGGAGCGCGCTGACGGACGGACGGATCGAGGTCCCGGAGGCCGACCTCCGCCGGGAGGGAGTCCCGGTCACCTACGTCCCGTTCCGCAACGCCCACCTGGTGGCCATCGCCGTTTCGTGGGCGGAGGTGATCGGGGCGAAAAACATCTACGTCGGCGCCGTATCCGCCGACTCCTCGGGCTACCCGGACTGCCGTCCGGAGTTCTACGAGGCGATGAACGGGGCGATCCGGGAGGGGACGAAGGAGGGGAGCGGCATCGTGGTGAAGGCGCCCTTCATCCGGCTGCTGAAGAAAGACATCGTCCTGATGGGGAAGTCGATGGGAGTCCCCTTCGAGCGCTCCTGGTCGTGCTACCGGGAGGGCGAGAAGGCGTGCGGGAGGTGCGACTCGTGCGCCCTGCGACTGCGCGCCTTCGCGGAGGCGGGGGTCGAGGACCCCCTCCCGTACGAGACCCGTCCCGATTACCGGTAGGAGAATCCCGCGCTTGCCTTTCCGCACCGACGCGAAGCAGACCGCCCGCCGCATCTCCCAGTCGGCGTTCCTGCTCCTCTTCTTCGTGCTCCTGATCAAGACCGACTACGGCGGGCGCAACGAGCTCGCCTACCCGGTGAAGATCTTCCTGGACGCCGACCTGCTCGTGCTCGCCACCTCGCTCCTGTCCGCCCACAGGCTGCCGGCGGCCCTCTTCCTCGCGCTGATCTTCCTGCCGGTCACGCTCCTGTTCGGCCGCGCCTTCTGCGGGTGGGTATGCCCCTTCGGGACGCTCCACCACGCGGTGAGCTTCGCCGGGAGGCCCGCGGTGAAGGAGCGGGGGGTGAAGACGGCAGGGAGCCGATGGAAATACCTCACGCTGCTGTTCTTCGCGGGAGCCGCCCTGTCCGGGCTGCAGGTCGCCGGGCTGCTGGACCCGATCTCCTTCCTGATCCGGTCCCTGTCCCTTTCGGTCCTGCCGGCGGTGAACGCGGTGATCCGGGGGTTCCTCGACTGGGGATTCGCCCTCCCGTCGCGCCCCGTGTCGGACCTGTTCGACGGCGCGTACACGTTCCTGCGGGCCCACTTCCTCTCCTTCCACCCGTCCTACTACGGGCAGGCGTTCCTCTTCTTCCTGCTGTTCACCGGGATCCTGGCGCTCAACCGGTATCGCACGCGGTTCTTCTGCCGCTTCGTGTGCCCCCTCGGGGGACTCCTCGGGCTGCTCTCCCGGGCCGGGCTGCTGCGGCTGTCGAGGAACGACCGGTGCACCTCCTGCATGAAATGCCGCGACGCCTGCGCGGGGGGGGCCAATCCCCACACGGCGGAGAACTGGTCCCCCTCGGAGTGCGTGACGTGCTTCAACTGCACGGCGGCGTGCCCGGAAGAGGCGCTTGCCTGGAAGTTCGCCGCCGCGCGGGGGACGAAGGATCGGGTGGACGCGGGGCGGCGCGCGGTCCTCGCGGCGGCGTCGTTCGGCGCGGCGTCCGCGTGGGTGCTGAAAACCACCCCCGCGGCGGCCCGTCCCGCCCCGGAGCTGGTCCGTCCCCCGGGCTCGCAGCGGGAGGAGGAGTTCCTCTCCCGGTGCGTGCGGTGCGGCGAGTGCATGAAGGTGTGCATCACCGGCGGGCTGCAGCCGACCCTCCTCGAGGCGGGGATCGAGGGGATCTGGAGCCCCCTCCTCGTGTCGCGGATCGGCTACTGCGAATACAACTGCACCCTCTGCGGCCAGGTCTGCCCGACCACCGCCATCCGGAAGCTCACCGTGGAGGAGAAGCACAAGACCGTGATCGGGCTCGCCTTCGTCGACCCGGGCCGGTGCATCCCGTTCGCCCAGGGGACGCCGTGCATCGTCTGCGAGGAGCATTGCCCCACGCCAAAAAAAGCGATCGTCTTCCGGGAACAGCCCGGCAGGGGGGGCGTCCCCGTGAAGGTCCCGGTGGTGGAGACGGAGCTGTGCATCGGCTGCGGGATCTGCGAGAACAAGTGCCCGGTGGTCGACCTCGCCGGAATCCGGGTGACTTCCGTCGGCGAGACCCGGAACCCCGGGAATCGCCTGAAGCTCCCCTCCACGGCGTACGGGTGACCTTTCCGGGCGACCCTTTCCTGTTGACAGGGTGGGTTTCCCCCACTACATTCTTTATCCCAACAGCCCGTTGACGATTTCACTGAATCTTTTTCGCCGCCTGTCCGTCAAAGATACAGGGGAGAGAATGGCACACTTCTACGAGAAAAAAGGGGACCGTGAGGCCAGCTGGGAGGAGGTGGGGGGGTTCAACGCCCACCTGCTGACCGAGTTGCGCAACGCGATGCTCTCCGTGGAGGGCGGCGACAAGCCGGCGGGACCGGTGCAGGCGGTGGTCGCCGAGTGGATCCGGCGCCTCCCGGCCTTCGACTTCCCGGACGACGAGATAGGCTAGGCGCTAGATCCCCAGCACCTCCAGGTACACCTTCCGGATCCGTTCCGTTTCTTCCCTGTACCGTTCCAGCAGTTCCGGCTCCAGCACGTGGGGGTCGAACCGGTCGATCGAGGCGTCGTGCGCCAGGCGCAGCCGGACGTCCAGCGACCGCAGGAACCGGTACCCCTCGTCGAGCGCCTTGTATTGGGCAAGCGTGACGATCCCCGCCCGCTGCAGCTCGTAAAGGGCCTTCAGGGTTCCGCGGGACCGGACCGTGGGCCGCGCGCCGCCGTGGAGCAGCTGCAGGTATTGCACCGCGAACTCCACGTCCACCACCCCGCCGCGACCCACCTTCAGGTTCAGCCGGTCCTCCCGCTCGCGCCCCAGCTCCAGCTCCATCCGGGTGCGCAGCCGGTGGATCTCCTCCGCAGCATTTTCCGGGAGTGGGCGGGCGAAGATGAACTCCTTGACCCGCTCCTCCACTTTCCGGCCGAAATCCCGGTCCCCCGCCACGAACCGGCACTTCAGCAGCGCCTGCCGCTCCCAGAGCTGGGCGGACCCCTCGTGGTACCTCACGAACGCCTCCATCGACGACACCAGGGGCCCCGCGTTCCCCGAGGGCCGTAGCCGCGTGTCGAGCCGGTAGACGATCCCTTCCCGCGTCGAGGTGGTGAGGATCGAGATCATCCGCTGCGCGACCTTGGCGAAATATTCGTGGTTGGCGATCTTCCGGAAATCCCCCCCCTCCCGCCCGGGTGCAGGCAGCGTCTCCCCCGGCGCGGAATAAAGGAAGATGATGTCGAGATCGCTGTGGTAGGCGAGCTCCTCCGATCCCAGCTTCCCCATCCCGAGGACGCAGAAGGACGCCTCCTCCCCGGTGGCGGCGTCCACCGGGACGCCGAAGCGCCGCCGCACCTCCCGCCGGGCGAGGACGACCGCGTAGGAGAGCAGCACCTCCGCCAGCGCCGAAAGCTGGAACATCCCCTCCTCGAGGGAGAGGTTCCCCGCCATGTCGTGGACGCCGATCCGCAGCGTCTCCAGGTTCTTGAACCGCCGCAGGACGTCCAGCTCCTGCTCGAAGTCCTCGCACGCCGCCAGTTCCTCCCCGAGGTCCGTCCGCATGTCCGACTTCGACTTGACCAGGGCGGACAGGTCGTTCCGCAGGAAGGTGTCCAGGAGTTCCGGGTGCCGCAGGAGGTACCCCGACAGGAACCGGCTGCTTCCGAACAGCCGGACGAGGGCGTCGATCACCTTGGGCTTCTCGTACAGCAGCGCGTAGAACATCGTCCGGCCCCCGATGGCCGAGAGGAAACGCTCCACGTGGGAAAGCGCCATGTCGGGGTCGGGGGTCTTCGTCGCCCGGTGGAGGATCTCCGGGGAGAACCGATCCAGGTACTGGCGGGCGCGCTGGGGCAGCCGGACGTGCGGCGGGCCGTCGCGCAGGGCGTCGAGGTTCCGGCGCGCCGCCTCGAGGTCCCGGAATCCCAGCCGTCCGAGCCGTTCGTCCGCGTCTTCCGGAAGCCGGCCCGGCAGGAAGAGCGCCTGCACGTCCCCGGGGATCTCCGACGGCTCGCGGCGCCCGCCGCCGAAGAGGCGGTCGTAGATCCCGTGGACCTCCGCCCCGTGGCGGTCGAGCCCGGACAGCAGCGCGGCGGCGCCGTCGAACCCCATCGCCCGGGCGAGCCGCAGGAGGTCCTCCTCCCGCTGCGGCAGCGCGTGGGTCTGCCGCTCCCGGTACGCCTGGATCCGGTGCTCCAGGCGCCTCAGGAAGTCGTACGCCGCCGCGAGCCGGTCGCGCTCCTCCCCGGTCACGATCCCCAGGCGAGCGAGCGCGGACAGCGCCTCCACGGTCCCCCGCACCCGCAGGGACGGCTCCTTTCCCCCGTAGATCAGCTGGTGCGCCTGGGCGAAGAACTCGATCTCCCGGATCCCGCCGAGCCCCAGCTTCAGGTCCCGCTCGTGCCGGTGGGAACGCGCGGCGGCGAGGTTGATCCGGTCCTTCATCCCCTTGATTTCCTCGATGGAGGTGAAGTCCAGGTACCGGCGGTAGACGAAGGGCACCACGGTGCGCAGGAACTCCTCCCCCAGCGGAAGGTCCCCCGCGACGGGACGGGCCTTGATGAGCGCCGCCCGCTCCCACGTCTGCCCCCACGACTCGTAGTAGATCTCCGCCGAGCGCAGGGAGTTGACGAGCTCCCCGCGCGTCCCTTCGGGGCGAAGCCGCAGGTCCACGCGGAAGACGAAGCCGTCCTCGGTCACCTC
>DASWBR010000189.1:0-2353 GCA_036390495.1 Candidatus Deferrimicrobiaceae bacterium
TCGGGGAGGAGGTGGAGAAGGCGGCCAAGGGGGCCTCCCTCTCCCCGCAGGAACTGCTCCGGATCGGGCAGACCGCGCGCGCCGGGGAACGGGTGCGGCGCTTCTTCGAGGACCACCGGGGGAAATACCCGCGCGTCGCGCACCACGCGCGGGAGATCCCCCCGCTCCGCGACCTCGTCGACGAGATCGAGCTGAAGATCGACGGCGACGGGAACGTTCCCGACCGTGCTTCCCACGCGCTGGGGAACCTGCGGCGGCAGCTCGCCCAGATCCGGTCCCGCCTGCAGGAGACGGCGGGCCAGATCCTCTCCTCCCCGCGATACTCCCGCCACCTCCAGGAGGCGTACGCCACGGTCCGCTCGGGGCGCGTGGTGATCCCGTTCAAGGCGGGGTCCAAGGGGCTGTTCCAGGGGATCGTCCACGACACCTCGCAGAGCGGGCAGACCGTCTTCTTCGAGCCGGAGGAGCTCGTCTACCTCAACAACGAGGTGAAGATGGCGGAGCTCGAGGTGGAGCGGGAGGTGGCCCGCATCCTCGCCGAGCTCTCCGGGAGGGTCGCGCGGCAGGAGGCGGAGCTGCGGCTCGCCCTCTCCCTGCTCGCGCGGATCGACTGCATCCAGGCGCGGTGCCTGCTGGCGGACGAGCTCTCCGCGGCGGAGCCCACGGTGACCGCTTCCGGGGAGACGGTCCTCCTTTCGGCCCGCCACCCGCTGCTGGTCCTCTCCGGCCGGCCGGTGGTCCCCAACGACCTGCGCCTCGGCCGCCCGTACCGGTGCCTGATCCTCACAGGGCCCAACGCGGGCGGGAAGACGGTTGCGCTCAAGACGCTGGGGCTGCTCACGCTGATGGCGATGGCGGGACTGTCGATCCCCGCCTCGCCCGACTCGGCCGTGTCCGTCTTCCACGAACTGTTCGTCGCGGTGGGGGACGAGCAGAGCGTGGAGGGGGACCTCTCCACGTACTCCGCCCACATCCGGCGGCTGAACGAGATCCTCCGGGGCGCGGACCGGGGGTCGCTGGTGCTCCTCGACGAGGTCGTCTCGGGGACCGACCCGCGGGAAGGCGCGGCGATCGCCCGCGCGTTCCTGGAGACGCTGGCGGACCGGGAGGTGCGCGTCGTGGCGACCACGCACTTCGAGGAACTGAAGGGGATCGCCTTCACGGACCCCCGGTTCGAGAACGGCTCGATGGAGTTCGACGGGGAGCACCTTCGTCCCACCTACCGCCTGTCGCTGGGGGTCCCCGGACGGTCGATGGGGATCCCGATCGCCCGGGCGCTGGGGTTCCCGGAAGAGGTTCTCGAACGGGCGTCGTCGTACCTCTCCGGCCCCGGCCGGGACCTTACGGAGGTGATCGACCGGCTGGAGCGGGAGCGGGAGCGGATGCGCGCGGAGGCCTCGGAGTTCGCTTCGCTGCGGAAGAAGGCGGAGGAGACGGGGAGGAGGCTCGAGGCGGAGCGGGAGAAGGTCCGGGCCGAGGAGTCCCGCGTGGTCTCCCAGGCGCGGCAGAGGATGCGGGAGGAGGTCCGCAGGGCGGAAGGGGAGCTCGCGAGGATCATGGAGGAGATGCGGAAGGACCGGCGGATCGACACGGTGCGGAAGGCGACCACCGTGCTGAAGGAGTGGAAGGAGAAGGCCCGGACCGCGGAGGAGGACCCCGTCGTGCGGACGCTCATGAGCCGCACCGCGCCGCCGCCGGCCGGGGCGACCCTGTACCCCGGCCAGAAGGTGTTCGTCGTGAATCTCTCGAGGGAGGCGGACGTGGCGTCCCTCGCGGGTCCGGAGGACCGGGAGGTCGAGGTGGCGGCCGGGGGGCTGAAGGTGCGCGTCCCGCGCGACCAGGTGCGGGTGTTCGCGGCGCCGGGCGTGGCCAGGGAGGGCCGCGCCGGGGTGGGGGCCCGTCCCGTGGAGGCGTCGCCGGGCGGGGTATACCTACAGACCCCCGACAACACCCTCGACATGCGGGGGATGTACGTGGACGACGCGCTCCCCGAGGTCGACGCCTTCCTCGACCGCCTCTCGCTGGCGCAGGCCCCCCACGCCTTCCTGATCCACGGCCACGGGACGGGGGCGCTGAAGAGCGCGGTCCGCCGGCACCTCGCGAAGTCGCCTTACGTGAAGCGGTCCCTCCCCGCCCCCCGCGAGCAGGGCGGCGACGGCGTCACCATCGTCGTCCTCGCCTGACCCCTTACGTCCCTGGGTGTAAGAAGGCGCGCCAGGCTTCCTTCACGAGCGCCGGGTCGGCGAACAGCTCGTAGCCGGTGAGGGCGAGCGCGCGGATCCCCTCCATCATCCCCGCGATGCCGGCCGCTTTCGTCGTGGCCTCCGCGAAGGGGCGGGTGTGGATCTCGAAC
>DASWBR010000190.1:0-6325 GCA_036390495.1 Candidatus Deferrimicrobiaceae bacterium
GGCGTGTTGTTCAGGTGGTCGTCCCCGCGAAGGACGTGGGTGATCCCCATCGACGCGTCGTCCACGACCACGACAAAGTTGTACGTCGGGGAGCCGTCCGTGCGGGTGAGCACGAGATCGTCCAGTTCCGCGTTCTCGAACACCACGTCGCCGCGGAGGAGGTCCCTCACCACCGTCTGGCCGGAAAGAGGGGTCCGGATCCGCACGACGGACGGCTTTCCTGCCGACGCCTCCGGGGGAAGGTCCCGGCAGCGGCCGTCGTAGCGCGGCTTCTCCCCGCGGGCCTTCATCGCCTCGCGCCGGGCGTCGAGTTCCTCCTTCGTGCAGACGCACCGGTACGCCTTCCCCTCCCGGAGGAGGCGCTCCGCCTCCCTCCGGTACAGTTCCACCCGCTCCATCTGGAAGAACGGCCCCTCGTCCCAGGTGATCCCCAGCCATTGCATCCCCTCGAGGATCGCCTGCACCGCCTCCGGGGTGGAACGCTCCTGGTCCGTGTCCTCGATCCGGAGGATGAACTTCCCCCCCCGGTTGCGGGCGTAGAGCCAGTTGAAGAGGGCGGTCCGGGCCCCTCCGATGTGGAGGTATCCCGTCGGGCTCGGGGCGAAGCGGGTCACGACCGTGGACATGGTGTTCCCTTCAGAGGATGGCGAGGCCGGCGTACCCGACAACCTGCTCGAGATCCCGGCTGACGTCGCCGGAGGTCGCGTATTTTACCAGACGTGCGGAAGTCGCGCCAAGCCGGAGGGCCGCGAAGAGGGCCACCGTGGCGGGGATCACCCCGCACATGGAGATCCGCTCTGCCCGGACCGTCCGGTACAACCCCTCGGCGTCGAGAGCGAGGATCCGGTCGATGGCCATCCGGTCTTTCCGCCGCGCCACGGCGTCCGGGACGTAGTGGGACATGTCGGAGCTGGCCACGACGAGAGGCGGTTCCGGGTCGCCCGACACCGCCTCCGCCGTCGCATCCCCGAGCGACCGGCACTCGTCGAGGGAGAGCCTGCCCAGGGCGATGGGGACGATGCGGATGTCCGGCCGGAACCGGTGCAGGAAGGGGAGCTGCACCTCGAGGGAGTGTTCGCCGAGATGTGCGGATTCGTCCTCCGTGAGGAGCGGGCACGCGGCCTTGATCCGGTCGGCCAGGCCCCCGTCGACCGGGACGTCGCCCCACGGCATCCGCCACGCGCCGCGGGACATGATGGCGGCTTCCGCCCCCACCCCCGTGTGGTTCGGGCAGAAGACGACGGCGCGGGAAGGGACGCGGACGGCGGAGAAGAGCTCGCCGGCCACCGCCCCGGAGTACACGTACCCGGCGTGGGGGGAGACCACGGCGATGGCCGGGATTTTCTCCGGGATGTCCCGGGTCAGCGCCGAGAGGGCCCGGGCGAGCCCCGGGGCGCTCCCGGGGTAGAACTGTCCGGCCACGGCGGGCATTCGGTTCATGCCTCCATGATACAACGGGGATCCGGTTTTTGGCGATTGACAGGCGGCAGGGGGGTTGCCTATAGTATTTCCTTTCACTTATTGAAGGAAATTCGCATCTTGTACATCCGGGTGTCCGAAATTCCCGGGGGTGGCCTGGACGTATTCGCCGCCCGGGGGAGGTCCGCGGTTCCCCGCCTCCTGGAGGGGATGGACCCGGCTCCCCTCAAGACGTGCCGGCTCGCGGACGCCGAGCTCGTGCTGACCGCCGAGTCCGGCGACCTCTGGGCCGAGGGGTCGTTCGCCGCGGAAGGGGAAGCTCCCTGCGACCGCTGTTCGGAGCCGGTCGCGGTGCGGTTCGGGAAGGCGTTCCGGTCGCTGCTGGTCCCGAAGGGACGGGGGCCTGCCGGGACGGGACAGGCGGAACTGCGGGAAGATGACCTCGACGTCGGGTATTATGACGGCAAGGGAATCGAGGTCAACGACATCTTCTGGGAGCAGGTGGCCCTCGAGCTCCCGTTGAAGGTGGTCTGCTCGGAGGATTGCCGCGGGATCTGCCCGGTCTGCGGAGCGAACCGGAACCGGGAGTCGTGCTCCTGCCCCGCGGACGCTTCGCTGGGGCCGTTCGACGTGTTGAAGAACCTGAAGAGGGAAAAGGAGTAGACCATGCCGAACCCGAAACGACGCGGGTCGAAGTGCCGCCGGGACAAACGGCGCACGCACAAGAAGCTGTCCCAGCCGGCCGTGAGCGTATGCCCGCAGTGCAAGTCGATCAAGCGGCCGCACGCGGTGTGCCCGACGTGCGGGACCTACAAGGGCCGGGAAGTCATCGCCAAGTCCGAAGCCTGACGCCTTCCTTCCACCGATGAAAATCGCCGTGGATGCCATGGGGGGGGATCACGCGCCGCGGGAGGTCGTCCGTGGGGCGATCCGGGCATCGCGCGAGTACGGCCTTTCCCTGATCCTCGTGGGCCGGGAGGAGCGCGTGCGCTCCGAGATCCGGGGGGCGGACGCATCGGGGGCGGACATCGAGGTGGTGAACGCCTCCGAGACCGTGGAGATGAGCGAGGTCCCCGTCATCGCGCTCCGGAAGAAACGGGACTCCTCGATCCGGGTGGGCCTCTCCCTCGTCCGGGACGGGAAGGCGGCCTCCTTCCTCAGCGCGGGGAACTCCGGGGCGGTGATGGCGGGCGGGCTCCTCATCCTGAAGAAGATCAAAGGCGTCGACCGGCCCGCGATCGCCGCCACCATACCGACCCCGCACGGCCCCGTGGTCCTCATCGACGCGGGGGCCAACGTGGACTGCAAGCCGGCCCACCTCCTCCAGTTCGGGTACATGGGGGAGGCCTACGCCCGGAAGATCCTGGGGATTCCCCGACCGCGGGTGGGGGTGGTCAGCATCGGGGAGGAGGAACTGAAAGGGACCGACCTGACCCGGGAGACGGGGGAGCTGTTCCGGCGCACGGGGCTGCATTTCGTCGGAAACGTCGAGGGAAGGGACTTCTTCGCGGGGAGGGCGGACGTCTTCGTCTGCGACGGCTTCGTCGGCAACGTCGCCCTCAAGACGATGGAGGGGATGGCGGAGGCGCTCGGCCAGTTCCTGAAGCACGAGATCGCGAAATCGTCCCTGGCGAAGGTGGGCGCGCTCCTCGCCGAGCGCGCGCTCCGCGGGGTGAAGGAGAAGCTGGATTACGAGGAGTACGGTGGCGCGCCGCTGCTCGGCGTGCGGGGCGGGATCGCCATCTGTCACGGGTCGTCCCGGGAACGGGCGATCCTGAACGGGATCCGCGCCGCCGGATCCCTCGCCCGGTTCGAGGTGGACGAGGAGATCGCCCGCTCGATCGCGTCCCGGGGGCACGCCGCCGTCCAGGCGGCGGAGCCGTAAGGGGGGAGGAAGGGAACGTGGCATCGAAGATCGTCGGGCTGGGGATGTACGCCCCGCCGAAGAAGATGACGAACCAGGACATGGAGAAGCTGGTCGAGACCAGCGACAGCTGGATCATGGAGCGGACGGGGATCAAGTCCCGCCGGATCGCGGAGCTGGGCGCCGCGAACTCCGACATGTCGCTCGTCTCCTCGCAGAAGGCGCTCGCCGACGCCGGGGTGCGGGCCGACGAGATCGACCTGATCGTCTACGGGACGTGCACGCCGGACATGCCCATCCCCTCCACCGCCTGCTTCCTCCAGAAGAAGCTGGGGGCGCGGAACGCCTTCGCCATGGACCTCAACGCGGCGTGCTCCGGGTTCCTCTACTCCCTCTCCGTGACCGACGCGCTGATCCGCGCGGGCCGGGGGAAGAAGGCGCTTGTCGTCGGGTCCGAGATCCTCTCCTCGATCACGGACTACACCGATCGGTCGACGTGCATCCTGTTCGGTGACGGCAGCGGCGCGGCGGTGCTGGCCGAATGTCCGGAGGGGGACGGCATCCTGTCGTGCCACCTCCATTCGGACGGAAACCTCTGGGAGTTGATCCACTGTCCCGGAGGGGGAACGGTGAACCCCCTGACGCCCGACCTGATCTCCCGGCGGATGATCTACATCCGGATGTCGGGGAACGAGACGTTCAAGCACGCGGTGACGAAGATGGCCGAGGTCGCCCAGAAGGCCCTCGCACAGAATGGGTGCGGGGTCGACGACGTAGCGCTGTTCATACCGCACCAGGCGAACCTCCGGATCGTCAGCGCGGTGGGGAAGCGGCTCGGGATCGCAACGGACCGGGTGTTCGTAAATCTCGAGCGGTACGGGAACACCTCGGCGGCCTCCGTTCCCATCGCCCTCGCGGAGGCAAAGGCCCAGGGACGGTTCCGCTCCGGGGACCTCGTGCTGCTGGTGGCGTTCGGGGCCGGCCTGACGTGGGGTTCCGCGTTGATGCGGATGTAGGGGGGGCGATGGCGGTCGCGCTCCTGTTCCCCGGACAGGCTTCGCAATTCCCCGGGATGGGGAAGGAACTGTACGAGGCGTACGCTTCCGCTCGGGAGGTATTCCAGGAGGCGTCCGAAGCCCTCTCCCGGGACGTCGCCGCGCTCTGCTTCCGGGGTACGGAGGAGGAACTCCGGCTGACGGAGAACACGCAGCCCGCCATCTTCACGGTGAGCGTGGCGGCCTTCCGGGTCCTCGAGGCGGAAACGGGGATCCGTCCGGCGTGCGCCGCCGGGCATTCCCTCGGGGAGTATTCCGCGCTGGTGGCGGCGGGCGCGCTTCCGCTGCGGGACGCGGTCCGGGTCCTCCGGTCCCGGGGCAGGTACATGCAGGAAGCCGTCCCCGTGGGGGAGGGCGCGATGGCGGCGATCATCGGGCTCTCCGCGGAAGGGGTGGAAGCGGCGTGCCGCAAGGCTTCGGCCCACGGCGTCGTCTCGCCGGCGAACTTCAACGGGGGCGACCAGATCGTCATCTCGGGGGGTGCGAAGGCGGTCGCGGCGGCCTGCGAGGCGGCGAAGGCGGCCGGCGCGAAGCGCGTGCTGCCCCTCCCCGTGAGCGCCCCGTTCCATTGCGGCCTGATGCTCCCGGCCGCGGAACGCCTCTCCCCGGAGCTCCGGGCCGTCCCGCAGGGGGCGTTCCGGTTCCCCGTGGTGGCGAACGTGACGGCCTCCCCCTACGGCGAGGGAGACGCGGTGGCGGATGTCCTGGTCCGGCAGATCACCGCTCCCGTCCGGTGGGAGGAGTCGATCCGCGGGATGCGGGAGTCCGGCGCGACCGGTTTTCTCGAGGTGGGGCCGGGGAAGGTCCTCTCCGGGCTCGTCCGGCGCATCGAGAAGGAAGCCCCCGTGGCGGCCTTCTGCGCGCCTGCGGAGCTTCCCTCCGTGCGGGCGTTCCTCGGGTGAAAATTCCCCTTGAACGGTCCTCGGGGTTGAAGGTATGACTTTCGGGATGGGGGGTGGGACGATGCGGCTTTCCGGGAAGGTTGCGCTGGTCACGGGCTCCGCGCGCGGGATCGGGCGGGCGATCGCCGAGGCGTTCTCCGCGGAAGGCGCGACCGTAGTCGTGAGCGACGTGGGGAGCGACGCCGGCGCCCGCGAGACCCTGGCCGCGATGGAAGCCGCGGGCGGCAAGGGGATGGTGGAGATGCTCGACGTGAGCGACCCCGCCCAGGTCGATGCCGGGGTGAAGCGGATCCTGGACGCCCTGGGCCGCATCGACATCCTCGTCAACAACGCGGGGATCACCCGGGACAACCTCCTCATGCGGATGTCGGAGGAGGAGTTCGACGCGGTCCTCCGCGTGAACCTCAAGGGGACCTGGCTGATGACGAAGACGGTCAGCCGGCAGATGATGAAGCAGCGGTACGGCCGGGTCATCAACCTCAGCTCGGTCGTCGGGATGATGGGGAACGCCGGCCAGTCGAACTACGCGGCCGCCAAGGCCGGGATCATCGGCTTCACGAAGTCGATGGCCCGCGAACTCGCCCCGCGGAACATCACGGTCAACGCCATCGCGCCCGGTTTCATCCGGACGGCGATGACGGCCGGGCTGCCCGAGGCGGTCCAGAAGGGGTTCCTCGGACAGATCCCGCTGGGCCGGTTCGCGGAGCCCCGCGAAGTGGCCGAACTGGCCCTGTTTCTCGCCTCCGACGCCGCCTCGTACATCACGGGGCAGGTGATCGGCATCAACGGCGGGATGTACATGTGAGCGTATAATAAAGGAAAAGGGGAGGATCCGGAATGTCGATCGACAAGAGGGTTCGCGAGATCGTGGCGGAGCAGCTGGAGCGGGACGTGAACGAGGTCACCAACGAGGCGTCGTTCATCGACGACCTGGGCGCCGACTCCCTCGACATCGTGGAACTCGTGATGAAGATGGAGGAGGAGTTCGGGATCGAGATCCCGGACGAGGAAGCGGAGAAGATCAAGACGGTCAACGACGTCATCCAGTACATCACCACGCACAAGAAGTAGCGACGCGGCCCGGG
>DASWBR010000191.1:0-2506 GCA_036390495.1 Candidatus Deferrimicrobiaceae bacterium
CCGACGCCGCCTTGGCCGGCGGCCTGGCCTTTTCCGCTCCCAGGAACACGAGCGCGAAGAGGATAGACGACAGGGCCGCGAGGGGCTGCATGCGCTTCCTCATGGTTTGCCTCCTGAATGGGAAGTGAAGGTCCCGTTGTACAAGCGGAAAGTGGTGCCCGGGGGGGGAATTGAACCCCCACGGCCTCGCGGCCTCGGGATTTTAAGTCCCGTGCGTCTGCCAGTTCCGCCACCCGGGCGCTCTTCGCAACCATACCATAATAAATAAAGGGGACGGCCCCAAAGAACCGGGAACCGGCGGAAAACCGGCGCCGGGCGGTTCCTTGCGACCGTCCCCGGGCTACGGGACGGGGTGGAGGCGGCACCCGGATTCGAACCGGGGAATAAAGGATTTGCAGTCCTCTGCCTTACCACTTGGCTATGCCGCCGCAGAAGGTATTGTTTTCCGGCGCCCTCACCCCTGTCAAGTAGATCCCCCCCTGCCTTCCGAGTCGCGTCTCTTCCACCGTTCCCTTTCCCCGTGCCTGTCCCGGTTCCGGAGTTGTTTTGGGAACGTCCCGGTTCTGGGGTAGTATTGGAGATGGATGCCTCCACGGATCCGGGAGGTTCCCGTGCCGCTCACCGTCTTCGTCACCGGAGCCGCCGGCTTCATCGGTTCCCACGTCTGCGAGGCGCTTCTCTCCCGTGGGGACCGGGTCGTCGGCCTCGACAACTTCGACCCCTTCTACGATCGGAAGATCAAGGAGCGAAACCTCGGGGGTCTGCGCGCGCACCGGGCCTTCTCCTTCCAGGAGGGCGACATCCGCGACGCCGCCGCGTTGTCCCGCTGGGGAGAGGGGATCCGGCCCGACGGGCTCATCCACCTCGCCGCGAAGGCGGGCGTCCGCCCCTCGGTGGCGGACCCGGCGGGGTACGCGGACGTCAACGTCGTCGGCACGGTCCGCCTGCTGGATTGGGCGCGGGCGCGGGCGGTCCCGAAGCTCCTGTTCGCCTCCTCCTCGTCCGTGTACGGCGGCAACACGAAGGTCCCCTTCGCGGAGGACGACTTCGTCGACCGTCCCGTGAGCCCCTACGCGGCGACGAAAAAGGCGGGGGAGCTCCTCTGCCACACGTATTGCCACCTCTACGGGATGAACGTGGTTGCCCTCCGCTTCTTCACCGTCTACGGACCGAGGCAGCGCCCGGAGATGGCGATCCACAAGTTCACCCGGAACATCCTCGAGGGAAGGGAGGTCGACCTGTACGGCGACGGTTCCTCGCGCCGGGACTACACCCACATCGACGACATCGTGTCCGGGGTCCTCGGCTCGATGAACGCCCCCCCGGGGTATCGCGTGTACAACCTCGGGGAGTCCGCCACCATCTCCCTTTCCGACCTGGTGAGCCTGCTGGAGAAGGCGTGCGGGCGGCCCGCCGCCCGCCGGTTTCGTCCCCCGGAGCCCGGGGACGTCCCCTTGACGTACGCGGACATCTCCCGCGCAAAGGCCGAGATCGGGTACGACCCGCGCGTCCCCATCGGGGCGGGCGTGGAACGTTTCGTCGAATGGTACCGGCGTCAGGAAACCGGAAGGGACGGGCAGGGACGGAGGGTGCCATGAAGGTGACGCTGTCGGTGATCAAGGCGGATATCGGCTCCATCGGGGGCCACATCCGGCCGAGCGCCCGGCTGGTTTCGACCGTCCGGGCGAAGGTCGCGGAAGGCGGGAAAGGACTGCTCCTCGACTCGCACGTGGGGTTCACGGGGGACGACGTGGCGATCCTGATGTCCCACACCCGGGGCGTCGGGAACGAGGAGGTCCACAAGCTCGCGTGGGACGCATTCATCGCGGGCACCGCGACGGCGAAGGCGCAGGGGCTTTACGGCGCCGGGCAGGACCTGCTGAAGGATTCCTTCTCCGGGAACGTGCGGGGGATGGGGCCCGCCGTGGCGGAGATGGAGTTCGAGGAGCGGCCGAACGAGCCGTTCCTCCTCTTCGCGGCGGACAAGACCGACCCGGGGGCGTACAACCTCCCCTGCTACCTCGGCTTCGCCGACCCGATGGTCTCCTCGGGGCTGATCCTCTCGCCGAAGGTGGGGAAGGGGTTCACCTTCCGCATCATGGACGTGGCGTACACGGAAGGGGACCGGGTGATCGACCTGTCCGCGCCGGAGGACCTCTACGACATCGCGGCCCTGCTGCGCGACCAGGAGCGGTTCGTCGTCGAGTCCGTGCGTTCCCGCGCGACGGGGGAGATCGCGGCCGTGGTGAGCACCACCCGCCTCCACAACATCGCGGGGAAGTACACCGGGAAGGACGATCCGGTGATGCTCGTCCGGACGCAGGGGAATTTCCCCGCCACGGGCGAGGTGCTGGCCCCGTTCACCATCGGCCACTTCGTCGCCGGCTTCATGCGGGGGAGCCACCACGGCGCGCTGATGCCCGTCCCGGGAAACACGGGGACCTCCTTCTTCGACGGTCCGCCGATCGTGTCTTGCCTGGCGTTCTGCGTGAAGGACGGGAAGTTC
>DASWBR010000192.1:0-4694 GCA_036390495.1 Candidatus Deferrimicrobiaceae bacterium
CTCACCCGGAAATTGCGGCTGGTGATCGCGGGGGAGAACCAGGGCGACCCCACCGCCGCGATCCCGGTCGACCCGGGGACCCCCGGATCGAACGTGGCCAGCACGACCCGGGCTTCCTCCGCCGGGCTGGTGTACGACCTCTTCCGGACGCAACAGGCGTTCTTCAACGTCGGGGCCGGCGTGCAGGTGAGAGCCGAACCGGACGTCTATGCCCGGGCGCGGTTCCAGTACGCGCAGCCGCTCGGCCAGGATATCCTCGGCCGGTTCACGATCACGGGCGCCTATCACGCGCGGGAGGAGTTCGGGGTTTCGAGCCAGTTGGCGTTCGAGCGCCGGTTCTCCCCCGAAACGATGCTGCTGTGGGTCAACTCCGTGACCCTCGCGGAGGGGAGCAACGGGTGGTCGTGGGGCACCGAGCTCTCCCTGCTCCACACGCTGTCCGACAAGAGTTCCTGCAAGGCCGGCGGGAGCGTGAGGGGGGTCACCCGCCCCGACTTCGAGGTGCGGAACTACCGCGTCTACGCCGGCTACCGGCGGAGCATCCTCCGCAGCTGGCTCTTCGTGGAGCTGGAGCCCGACGTCAACTGGCCGCTGAGGGATGACGGGTCCCGGGAGATTGTGTGGGGCGCCACGCTGAGGCTGGAGCTGCTCTTCGTCGGGAAGGGGATGCCAAAAGATACGGCCCCTGCAGCTCCCGCCGTCCCGCCGGAACCTCCGCAGGCTCCCAAAGCGGACGGGTGATCCCGGGGAGGTCCGTGACCTCCCGATCCTGCACCCCGGGGACGGGTACCAACATCCAACCACCGGGGGAGATGGCGCATGGAACTTTGGCAGAAACGGTGCGCCCCTTGTCGCGGCGGCATCCCCGCCCTGGGCGAGGAGGAGGCAGGCAGGCTGATCTCCGGGGTCCCGGGCTGGATCCTCGAGGATGGGGCCGGGGGGATCCGGCGCGAGTTCCGGTTCCGGAACTTCGCAGAGGCGATGGCCTTCGCCCGTAAGGTGGGGGAGATCGCGGAGGCCGAGGGGCACCACCCCGACCTCTCCGTAGGCTGGGGGTACTGCACGGTCCGGTTCCGGACCCACGTCATCCGGGGCCTCCACGAGAACGACTTCATCATGGCGGCGAAGGTCGACCGCCTCCTCTGAACGGGACCCGTCTCCACCCCATTCGTCGCTGCAAATGTATCGGCCACCTGGCCTATAATCGGGAAAGAGCTGTGGGGCGAGCCGCCCGGGTGGGTCTGTCATGGCCAACCGGAAATCCCGGTACGAATCGGTCCGGAGCAACATCGAGATCGCGGACATCGGATTTTTCGTCCTCCGGATCGTCGCCCTGGCGGGCACCGTCGCGTGGCTCCTCGTCGCCCGCGTGCCGGGGGAAACGGTGCAGACCTTCCTCCGGATCGCCTCGTTCTTCCTCGCCTACTGCCTGCTGATCTACGCTGTCCTTTTCCTCCGCTTCGACCGGAAGCGGGAGATCTACCGGTTTTCGCTCCTCCCCGACCTCGCCTTCGTCTGCCTCCTGATCGTCCATTCCGGCGGCTTCGCCAGCAGTTTCTTCATCGGGTTTTACCTCCTTACGGCGCTTCACGCCTTCTATTACGGCTACCGCAGCGGACTCGTCGTGGCGGCGGCGTGCATGGCGGCCTATCTCATCGCGGGCGTCCGCGTCTCCGCCCTGGACCCGATCGACTTTCTCCTCCGTTCCTCCTTCCTGTTCCTCATCGCCTTCCCGATCGGCCTGCTCTCGGTGACCCTCCGGAAGGACAAGGAGGAGATCGAGGCGCTCAACCGGGGGCTCCGCGAGTCCCTCGATGCGGCGCGCCTCCTCCAGGGGAAGCTCGTGGAGGCGGAGAAGCTCTCGGCCCTCGGGAGGCTCACCGCCGACGTCGCCCACGAGATCCGGAATCCCCTCACGGCGATCGGAGGGTTCGCCAAGCGCCTCGAGAAGCGTCTTCCCGAGGGCACGAAGGAGAGGGAGTACGCGAGGATCGTCGTATCCGAAGTGACCCGGCTCGAGCGGATCCTGCGGGACACCCTGACCTTCTCCCGGGAGACGAAGTATTACCTCCGGCACGAGGACATGAACGGGCTCCTCGACCGGACGGCGGCGAAGTTCGCGGATGCGTGCCGGGAGAAGGGCCTGTCCATCGGTGTACGGCCGGCGCCGGATCTTCCCCGCTGTATTGTCGACGGAGACCAGATCCTGCAGGCCCTCGACAACCTGGTGACGAACGCCATCGACGCGATGCCGGCGGGAGGAACGCTGACCCTGGCGACGCGGACGGCATGCGAGAACGGGACCCGTTATGTGGCCATCGACGTGATGGACACGGGCCCCGGCGTCCCGCCGGATCTCGTCGGAAGAATCTTCGAGCCCTTTTACTCCACGAAGGAGATCGGCCACGGAACGGGCCTGGGGCTCTCCATCTGCAAGAAGATCATGGAGGAGCACCGCGGGGCCATCCGGGTATCGCCGGGTCCGGGGGGAGGGTCGATCTTTTCCCTCCTCCTTCCGTATCTCCCGCCCGAGGAGACGTTCCAGGCCCAGTGCTGGGAAATCGTGCGCTGCGGAGTGGAAAGGGCCGGGGTAGCCTCGGACCGGTGCCCGGCGTACCCGAACTTCGGAAGGATCTGCTGGTCGGTCGCCGGCACGTTGTCGCAGGCGAAAGTGCAATGCGCCGTGGCCCGGGAGGTCGGCGACTGCCGGAAGTGCACCTTCTACCAGATGGTTCAGCCCTCCTGCCCGGGCGAGACCCCCGCTCCCGCCGGGTTGGGGACAAGTCCGGACCCGGACGACTGACGGCCTTCGTCGTCCCGGTTCCCCCGCCGTTCACCGCCTGCGCCGGTGCGACCGGATCCAGGCGTCGATGGAGAATCTTCCGGCGCCGGTGAACGCCAGCGCGAGGAACGGGACGAGGTACAGGAGAGCCGGCTCCCTGCTCGCCCACGACTTCGCCTTGCCGGCCAGGAAGAGCCTGGCGCCCTCCCCCATCGTCCACGGGTCGGCGCCATGGGCCACGAACGCCGCCACCGCCATCGCGAAGACGACGGGGAAGACGGCGAACCTCGTGGCGAACCCGGCCATGACCAGCAGCGGGCAGAGGAACTCGGCCGCCGTCACGAGGACCAGGCTCGCCCCGCTCCCCAGGCCGATGGGATCGCCGAACTTGCCGAAATCGCCGGCGATCACCATCTGAAGCTTCCCCCAGCCGTGTGTGACCAGGTACCCCCCGGCACCCAGCCGGAGGATCAGCAGGCCGACCGAATTCGCCAGATCATTCCGTTCCGCTCCCACGCCCACGCCCCCCACCGCAACAGGATCGCTACAATGTTCCGATGCCCGCCCGATCCGGAAAGATCCGTTTCCGGACCGGATTCCCCGGGGAGGGCGGGCGAGGGAATATAATCGACACCTGGAACCGAGCAGGTCCGGCCGGAAGGATTCTGAGCGGCGGTACGGACGGTCGGGGCGACTTGGTCCGAAACCAAAAACCGTGACGAAATTCCGTTTCACGGGAGGAGGAACGCGGTGGAATTCCTGCTGGACCCGAAGACGTGGGCCAGTTTCCTGACCCTCGCCGCACTGGAGATCGTCCTGGGGATAGACAACCTGCTCTTCCTCACCATCGTTTCGGGCCGGCTGCCGGCGGAGCGGCAGCCGGCCGCCCGGCGGATCGGCCTCGCGCTGGCCGTCATCACCCGCCTGCTCCTGCTCTTTTCCATCGCCTGGCTGGTCGGCCTCACCGCGCCCCTCTTCACGCTCCTCGGCCAGCCGTTCTCCGTCCGGGACCTGATCCTGGCCGGGGGCGGGCTGTTCCTGCTGGCCAAGGGGACCGCCGAGATCCACACGGCGGTGGAGGGGGTGGAGGAGGAGATCCGGCGATCGAGAACGTCCGGATTCGCGGCGGTCATCGCGCAGATCGTCGTCCTGGACATCGTCTTCTCCCTGGACAGCGTGATCACGGCCGTCGGCATGGCGCAGCACGTGCCGGTCATGGCCGCGGCGATCGTCGTCGCGGTCGCCATCATGCTGGTGGCGGCCGAGCCGGTCAGCCGCTTCGTCCAGGCCCACGTATCCGTCAAGATCCTGGCGCTGAGTTTCCTCATCCTGGTGGGGACGGCGCTGGTCGCCGACGGGATCGGCTTCCACATCCCGAGAGGATACCTGTATTTTGCCATCGCCTTCTCGGTCTTCGTGGAGGCGCTCAACCTGACGGCGGCGAAGCGGCGACGCGCCCGGCAGGACACGGGACGCGCTGCGCCGCTGCCGTGATCCCCCGGGGCGGGCCGCCTGCCGCAAAAGACTTCGCTTGCGGATCCGGAACCGAAGTGGTATATTCCTTGAAGTTCGGATAACTCCAGGACACATCCTCTCCCAAAGGGTCCTTTCGAAGGAGCAGCCCCGCCCCCCGGCCGGGCCACCCCGCTTCTCCCGAGATTTCACCACGCGGAAGACCGGACGGGCGAAACGCCCGCCCGACGGTTGTGCTTGGTGAAAAAACGACAGGAGAAGAGAAGAACATGCAGGAAAAAGGAACCACGGTAGAGAAATCGTCGTTTCAAACGTTCGGGCTCCGTCCCGAGATCCTCCGCGCCGTCGCGGAGAAGAACTACATTACCCCAACCCCCATCCAGGAGAAGGCGATCCCCCTCGTGCTCGAGGGGAAGGACCTGCTCGGGTGCGCCCAGAC
>DASWBR010000193.1:0-1989 GCA_036390495.1 Candidatus Deferrimicrobiaceae bacterium
CGTGTTCAGCGAGGAACTCGGGGAGACGTACGCCCGCGTCCTCGCGGAGTCCGGGCACAAGCGCGCCTTCGTGGTCCACGGAACGGACGGACTGGACGAGGTCACCCTCGCCGCGCCCACGATCGTCTGGGACGTCCGGGAGGGGAAGGTCAAACGGTATCTCTTCGATCCCCGGTCGGCCGGGTTCGATTACGTTCCCCTGGGGTCCCTGAAGGGGGGCGACGCGGAGACGAACGCCGGGATCCTGAGGGACGTCCTCTCCGGCGCCCCGGGTCCCGCCCGCCAGGCGGTCCTCCTGAACGCGGCGTTCGCGGTGATGGCGGGGGGGAAGGCGGAGGACGTCCGGGAAGGCGTCCAGGCGGCGGAGGTCTCGATCGATTCCGGGAGCGCCAGGGAGAAGCTGGCCGCCTTCCTCCGCATTCTCGGCCGGAAGGAAGCCCGCTGAGAGGAGATGGGAACCCACCTCGACAGGATCCTCGCCGGGGTACAGGAGGCGCTGGCATACCGGTTGGCCGGCACCCCGTTGGACGAACTGGTTCGAAAGGCGGCCTTCCGGGGGCCGGCCCGGGATGTTTTCGGGACGCTTCCCGGGGGACCGGGCGTCATCGCGGAGATCAAGCGCGCCTCACCCTCCCGCGGCTGGATCCGGAAGGAGCTCGACGCGGTTACAACCGCTCGCTCCTACCTGGAAGGGGGCGCGTGGGGCATCTCCGTCCTGACGGAGGGAAAGTTCTTCGGCGGGTCCCTGGACGACCTGGAAGCCGTACGGGGGGCATGCCCCGGCGCCATCCTGCTCCGGAAGGACTTCGTGCTGGACGAGTACATGCTCGCCGAGTCCCGGGCGCGCGGCGCCGACCTCGTCCTGCTGATGGTCAGCGTCCTCGGCGGCCGTACAGGGGAGATGGTGCGGCTCGCCCGGCGGCACTCCCTGGAACCGCTCGTGGAGGTGCACGACGAGGCGGAGATGGACGTCGCGGCGGAGTCCGGAGCCCGCCTCGTCGGCATCAACAACCGGGACCTTTCGACGCTCTCGGTGGATCTCGCAACCTCCGAGCGGCTGCTTCCCCGGGTGCCTCCCGGGGCCATCGCGGTCGTCGAGAGCGGCATCACGGACGCGGCGCAGATCCGGCACCTTCACGCGCTCGGGGGCAGGCTGTTCCTCGTGGGAGAATCCCTGGTCTCCGGTCCGGAACCCGCTGACACGATACGGCGGTTCGTGGGAAAATAGCCCGGATAATCCAGGAAAAGGAGCCGATGCCATGCAAGTGAAGTTCCTCCTCAAGGATTCGGAGATACCGAAGACCTGGTACAACATCATGGCGGACATGCCCAACCCCCCGAAGGCGGTTCTCCACCCGGGTACCGGAAAGCCGATCGGACCGGCGGACCTCGCGCCCCTGTTCCCCATGCCGTTGATCGAACAGGAGGTCTCTCCGCAGCGCGAGATTCCGATTCCGGACGAGATCCGGGAAATCTACGCCCTCTGGCGTCCCACGCCGATGTTCCGCGCGCGGCGCCTCGAGGAGGCGATCGGGACGAAGTCGCGAATCTACTACAAATACGAGGGAGTGAGTCCGGCGGGGAGCCACAAGCCGAACACCTCCATACCCCAGGCCTACTACAACAAGATGTCCGGCCGGAAACGCATCGCCACCGAGACCGGGGCCGGGCAATGGGGCTCCGCGATGGCCATCGCCGGGGCGTTCTTCGGGCTGGAAGTGAAGGTCTACATGGTGAAGGTGAGCTACAACCAGAAACCGTACCGAAGGATGCTGATGGAGGCGTACGGGGCGAAAGTCGTCGCCTCGCCCAGCCGGGACACCAATTCCGGCCGCGGGATCCTGGCCCAGGCCCCGGACTCCCCGGGCTCCCTCGGGATCGCGATCTCCGAAGCGGTGGAGGACGCCGCGACGCGGGAGGACACCAGCTACGCCCTTGGATCCGTTCTGAACCACGTCTGCCTCCACCAGACTGTCGTCGGCCTCGAGG
>DASWBR010000194.1:0-1688 GCA_036390495.1 Candidatus Deferrimicrobiaceae bacterium
TCGCCGCCCGGGACGCCCTCGCGGAAGGGGGAATATCGGTTCCCGTCCGGGAAGAACGGGCGGCGATCGTCCTCGGGGTCGACGAGGGGATCGACGGGATCCGGGCGAGGCACTCCATCGCCCTCCGGGACGGCGGGCCCCTCGCCGTGAGCCCCCTGTCGTTTCCGTTCACCTCCCACAACGCCGTCACCGCCCAGCTGTCGATCCTCCTCGAAATCCGGGGAGAGTCCCTCACGCTCTGCGGCGGTGCGCTCTCCGGGGCCGCGGCGCTGGGAGCCGCAAGACGCCTCGTTCTCGACGGCCTCGCGCCGTTCGTCCTCGCAGGAGGCGTAACGTCGGTGGAGAAGGAGTTCCTCGAGGGGTTGTCGGCGGCGGGATTCGCCGATGTCGGGGGAGAGCGCGACGGCGCAGGCATCCTTCTCCTAGGCTCCCCGCCCGGGGGCGCTTCCTGGGCGGGCGGACCGCAACCGTCCCTGACAGGATACGGAGAGGCGTTCGGGAAAGACGCCGCGGGGGACGCCGTGAGCGCCTGCCTGGACGACGCAGAGGTTCACCCGCGCGACGTCTCTTCCGTATGGACAGCGACTCCGGTGCCCGACGGTGTCGAGGGGAACGGCGGGCTTCCCGGGAGTCTCCCGGCCGCGCGTTCCTCCCCACACGCGGGCATGTATGCGGCGGCGTTTCCGCTGACGGTCGCCGCGGCACTCCGGGCACCCGGGCGGTCGGGCGGGCGCACCTCCCTGATCGTGGGGTGGGATTGCCTGTCCGGGGCCGCGGCCGCACTGGTCAGGGTATCGTAAAGCCATGAGGATCCTCCTCGTTTCGGTCAACCGGGAGACCGCTCCCGCCCCCGTAGCCCCGCTGGGGCTCTCCTACGTCGCCGCATCCGTCCTCGGGGACGGACACCAGGTGGAACTCCTGGACCTCTGCTTCTCCTCCGACGCCGGGCGGGACATCGGGGATGCCCTGCGGCGCTTTCCGCCGGACCTCGTTGGGATTTCCATCCGGAACGTGGACAACCTCACGTTTCCCGGGACCGTGTCCTACCTCGCGGAGATCCGGGCGGCCGTGGAGGCGCTGAAGAAGGGGACCGGCGCTCCCATTGTGGCTGGCGGCCCGGGATTCTCCATATTCCCGGACGCGCTCATGTCCATCCTGGGAATCCCCTTCGGGATCGTCGGGGAAGGGGAAGAAGCGTTCCGGGCCCTCGCGTCGAGCCTGGAACTGGGGAGGAAGGCGCCGGATCTTCCGAACCTGCTCGCACCGGGGAGGGGCTCCGCCCGGCCCCGGCAGTCCCTTGCCTCCTTCCCCGAGGAAGGTCTCCCCGCCAGGGAACTTCTCGATAACCGGCGGTACCTGGAACTGGGCGGGATGGGAAACATCCAGGCGAAGCGGGGGTGCCCGTTCTCGTGCACGTACTGTACCTATCCCACCATCAGCGGTTCCTCCCTCCGCCTACGCTCTCCCGAAGGGGTGGCCGGGGAGATGGCCCTCCTTTCGCGGCGGTTCGGGATGGACCACGTCTTCTTCGTCGACGACATCTTCACCTGGCCCCACGCCCACGCCCTGGCGATCTGCGAAGCCGTTTCCGCGCGGGGGCCCGGCATCGGCTGGAGTTGCTTCGCCACCCCGCTCGGGATGACGCCGGAACTGGCGCGGGCGATGAGGCGTGCGGGGTGCCGGGGCGT
>DASWBR010000195.1:0-12984 GCA_036390495.1 Candidatus Deferrimicrobiaceae bacterium
GCCCGGGGCCCACGGGGATCCCGCGGTCCTTGGCGTACCCGATGAAGTCGGAGACGATGAGGAAGTAGCCGGAGAAGCCGGTCTTCTCGATCACGGAGAGCTCGTAGGCGAGTCGGGCGCGGTACGTCTCCTCCAGCATGCTGGAGAGCCCTCCCTCCCGCCGCTTCCGCTCCGCGAGGCGCCGCTCGAGCCCCTTTTCCGCCTGCCCCCGCAGGTACGACTCCGAGGTGACGCCCGCGGGGAGCGCGAACTCGGGGAACTTGTTCACCCCGAGCTCGATCTTCACCCGGCACCGCTCGGCGATGGCCAGGGTGTTGTCGAGGGCGTCGGGGGCGACGTGGCCGAAGGCGCGCTCGAACTCCTCCCGGGATTTCACGTAGAACTGGTCCGACTCGAACCGCATCCTCGTGGGGTCGCCGATCGTCTTCCCCGTCTGGAGGCAGAGCAGGATCTCCTGGAGGCGGTCGTCCCCGCGGTTGAGGTAATGGCAGTCGTTCGTCGCGACCAGCGGCGTCCCGGTCCGGCGGGCGAGGTCGATCAGCCGCGGGTTCATCTTCAGCTGCTCGGGGATCCCGTTGTCCTGGATCTCCAGGTAGAACCGCCCGTCCGGGAAGATGGACCGGTGCTCCTCCAGCACCTCGAGCGCCTTCGCTTCCCCTTCCGTCCCCAGCGTGAAGGGGATCTCCCCCTGCAGGCACGCCGACGTCGCGATCAGCCCCTCCGAGTACCGGCGGAGCAGCTCCTTGTCGACCCGGGGCTTGTAGTAGAACCCTTCCGTGTGGGCGAGGGAGGAGAGCTGGATGAGGTTCCGGTACCCCGTCTCGCTCTCCGCGAGGAGGATCAGGTGATACGCGTACTCGCCCGTCGGGGCGAGCCGGCGCTCGTCCCGCCGTCCCGGGGCGACGTAGACCTCCGCCCCCAGGATCGGTTGCACGCCCCCCTTCAACGCCTCCTCGTAGAACTCCACGGTCCCCATCATGCCGCCGTGGTCGGTGACCGCCACGGCGGGCATCGAAAGCTCCCGCACCCGGGCGATCAGCGGGGCGAGCTGGATCGTGCCGTCCAGGAGGCTGTATTGGGAGTGCAGGTGGAGGTGGACGAAGCTCTTCATTCCCACTCGATGGTGCTGGGGGGCTTGGAGGAGATGTCGTACGCCACGCGGTTGATCCCCTTCACCTCGTTGATGATCCGCGTGGAGATCCGCTGGAGGACGTCGTACGGCAGCCGGACCCAGTCGGCGGTCATCCCGTCCTGGCTGTGGACGGCGCGGACGGCGGCGACGTTCTCGTACGTCCGGAAGTCGCCCATGACGCCGACCGTCTTGATGGGGAGCAGGACGGCGAACGACTGCCAGATCGACTCGTACATCCCCGCCGCCCGGATCTCCTCGAGCACGACGGCGTCCGCCTCGCGCAGGATCCGCAGCCGCTCCTCGGTCACCGGCCCGATGATGCGCACCGCGAGCCCCGGCCCCGGGAACGGCTGGCGGTCGAGGATGTGCGCCGGGACGCCGAGCTCCCGCCCCAGCTCCCGCACCTCGTCCTTGAACAGCTCCCGCAGCGGCTCGATGAGCTTCAGGTGCATCTTCTCCGGGAGGCCGCCCACGTTGTGGTGGGACTTGATGACCGCCGAGGGCCCCTTGAAGGAGACGCTCTCGATGACGTCCGGGTAGAGGGTCCCCTGGCCCAGGTACCCGACCCCGGGGATCTTCCGCGCCGCCTCCTCGAAGACCCGCACGAAGAGCTCCCCGATGATCTTCCGCTTCTGCTCGGGGTCCTCCACGTCGGCGAGCGCCTGGAGGAAGGTGTCCGTCGCGTCCACGTACTCCAGGTGGAGCCCGATCCCCTCCCGGAAGGTGTGGATGACGTCCTCCGCCTCTCCCTGGCGCAGCAGGCCGTTGTTCACGAAGATGCAGGTCAGCCGGTCTCCGATCGCCTTTTGCAGGAGCACCGCGGCGACGGAGGAGTCCACTCCCCCGGAGAGGCCGAGGACGACCCCCTCCTCCCCGACGGTCTCCCGGATCCGCTTCACGCTGCTCTCCACGAAGGAGTGCATCGTCCAGTCGGCCGGAAGCCCGCAGACCCGGAACAGGAAGTTCGAGAGGATCTCCTTCCCGCGGGGGGTGTGCACCACCTCGGGGTGGAACTGCACCCCGAAGATGGTCCCCTCGGCGTTCGACATGGCGGCCACCGGGGAGTTGCCGGACCGGGCGATGGAGGTGAACCCTTCCGGGAGCTTCTCGATCCGGTCGCCGTGGCTCATCCAGACCGGGATCTCCCTCTTGTGCCGGAACTCCTCGATCCCGAGGAAGAGGGGGCTCCCCCACTGGCCGCGGATGTTCGCGACGCCGTACTCCCGGTCCGCGGAGCGCCCCACGGTTCCCCCGAGGAGGTCGGCGATCAGCTGCATCCCGTAGCAGATCCCCAGCACCGGGACGCCCATCGTGAGGATCTCCCGCGCGATCCGGGGGGCGTCGTCGTCGTAGACGCTCGCCGGCCCGCCGGAGAGGATGATCCCGGCCGGCGCGAAGGAGCGGACGAACTCCGTCCCCACGTTGAACGGGTGGATCTCGCTGTACACGCGCAGCTCCCGGACGCGCCGGGCGATCAGCATCGTGTACTGCGACCCGAAGTCGAGGATGAGGATCCGTCCCTCCACCGCGCTACTCCACCCGGTAGTTCGGGGCTTCCTTGGTGATGATCACGTCGTGGACGTGGCTCTCCCGCAGCCCCGCGGGAGTGATCTTCATGAAGGACGCCCGCTTCTGGAGGTCCGCGATGTCCCGCGCGCCGACGTACCCCATCCCCGCCTTCAGCCCCCCGATCAGCTGGAAGATGACGGCCGCCAGCGAGCCCCGGTTGGGGACGCGCCCCTCGATCCCCTCGGGGACGAGCTTGGCCTCCGCCTCCACGTGGGACTGGAAGTACCGGTCCTTGCTCCCCTTCTTCATCGCCTCCAGGGACCCCATGCCGCGGTACACCTTGTAGGAGCGGCCCTGGAAGAGGATCATCTCCCCGGGGCTCTCCTCCGTGCCGGCGAACAGCGACCCGATCATCACCGCGGACGCCCCGGCGGCGATCGCCTTCGTGATGTCGCCGGAGTATTTGATCCCGCCGTCCGCCACCACGGGGATCCGCTTCTTCCGGGCCGCCTGCGCGGACCACTGGATCGCCGTGACCTGCGGGACGCCCACCCCCGCCACGACGCGGGTGGTGCAGATGGAGCCGGGCCCCACGCCCACCTTGACCGCGTCCACGCCGGCCTTGATCAGCGCCTCGGTCGCCTCCGCGGTGGCCACGTTCCCCGCCATGAGCCGCACGTCCCGGAAGTTCGACCGGATGGCCTTCACGGTGCGGACGACGTCCCGCGCGTGGCCGTGCGCCGTGTCGACGCAGACGAGGTCGACGCCGACCTTGAGGAGCTTCGACACGCGCTCCTCCCACCCGGACACCCCGACGGCGGCCCCCACACGGAGCCGCCCCATGGGGTCCTTGCAGGCGTTGGGGTATTTCTTGATCTTCAGGATGTCCTTGATGGTGATGAGGCCCTTGAGGTTGTTCCGGCCGTCCACCACCAGCAGCTTCTCGATCCGGTTCCGGTGGAGGATCTCCCGGGCCTGCTCGAGGGTGGTCCCGACGGGGACGGTGACCAGGTCGTCCTTGGTCATCACGTTCCGGATGGGCTGCTCGAAGTTCGTCTCGAACCGCAGGTCCCGGTTCGTGAGGATGCCGACGAGCTTCCCCTCCCGGGTGACGGGGAGCCCGGAGATCCGGTACTTCTTCATCACCTCGAGCGCCTCGTGCACGCGCTGGTCCGGGTCCACGGTGATGGGGTCGGAGATCATCCCGCTCTCCGACTTCTTCACCCGGTCCACCTCGGTCGCCTGCTCGTCCGCGCTGTTGTTCCGGTGGATGACGCCGATGCCGCCCTCCCGCGCGATGGCGATCGCCGTGTCCGACTCGGTGACCGTGTCCATCGCCGCCGAGAGGAGCGGGATGTTCAGCTTGATGTCCGGGGTGAGGTGCACCGTGACGTCCGCGTCCTTCGGGATCACGGCGGACTCCGCAGGGACCAGCAGGACGTCGTCGAACGTCAACCCTTCCAGGTACCCTCCCGATGTTCCACGGCCGTCGCTCATGCTCCCTCTCCCCCGTTCTTCGCGATTGTCGCCAGGATCCCTTCCAGCAGCCCCGCGTCGCTCACCGTCAGTTCCTTCACGCCGAACCGCCGGATCGCCTCCCGCGCCAGCAGCACGCCGGGGACGATGTACCGTTCCCGGCCCTTCTCCATCCCCGGCAGCCGCAGCCGCTGCGCGTCCGTCATCCGGCAGAGTCGGTCCGACCACCGGCGGACCGACGCCGCGGAGAGACGCGCCCCGTTGATCCGGTCGGGGTCGTACCGGGTCATCCTCCTGTCCAGGGCCGCGAGGGTGGTGAAGGTCCCCGCCGTACCGATCAGCCGCCGGAACCTCCGCCGCCCGAACGCCCGGGCGCCGTCCTCGATGCGCTGCGCCGCGAAAAACGCCACCGTCCGAACCTCCCACGGTTCGGGGGGGTCGGAGAGCGGGATCAGCGCGGAGAGGACCACCACGCCCGTCGGGATGCTGACGGAATCGCCTTCCCCGGGCCCCGCGACGAGTTCCGTGCTACCGCCGCCGATGTCCATCGCCAGGTCCCCGGAACGGCCGGCGACCCCGGTCCGGATCCCCTCCCAGGCGAGACCGGCCTCCTCGGCGGGGCCGATCACCTCCACTTCCACCCCCTCGTCCCGCGCCGCGGCCCGGAACGTTTCCCGGTTGGACGCCTCCCGCAGGCACGCCGTTCCGCACGCCCGGTACCTGTCCACGCCGAGCCGGTCCATCTCCTCCCGGAACGCCCGCAGCACGGAGAGGGATTCCCGGAACTCGTCCTCCCCGATCCCTCCGGTCTCCCGGAGGCGGCGTCCCATCCCGACGATGACCCTGCGCCGGACCAGGGGGCGAAGGCGTCTCCCCGCCCGCTCGGAGACGATCATCCGGATCGTGTTGGTCCCGATGTCAATCGCCGCCAGGCGCGTCAACCGGCTCCCCTCCCTCCGTGGCCGGGATAGTCGCCTCCCCGCCGGTGCGTTCCAGTACCCCGATGACGCTGGCACCGTACAGGTAGGCCGCCGCGAAGAGGTAGGCAATGATTATAAAACAAATAATGCTGAAGAGGGAGCCGTAGAGAAGGTTCAACTTGCTGAATTTCCTTACATAAAACGTGAACCCGTACCGGACCGCCAGGGCCAGCGCGAAGAAGACGGCGCTCCCGGCGAAGGCGTTGCGCATCCGGATCCTCCCCGGGGAGAGGAACCGGTAGCTCAGGGCGCTCCCCAGGAACAGGATCCCGGCCAGCCCCACCCCGGCGACCATGTGCAGGAAGGCGTGGTACGCCTTGTCGACGTCGGCGGACATCCCCTTCGTCAGGAAGTAGAGCCCTTCCCACAGCGGTGGAACGACGATCGCCGCGGCGGTCAGCGCGATCAGGACGAGCACGAACGCCACGTGGAACCCCATGGAGCGGCGGAACCGCTTCTGCCGCTTCCGCATGAGCATCACCGAGAGGGACGTGTGGACGGCGTCCGTGGCGGTGAAGGAGGCGAACAGCAGCATGAGCATGCCCACCGCCCCGAACGCGGACCCCGCCCCGAACAGGCGCTTCAGGTTCGGCACCAGCACCTGCGCCCCGTACGGGAAGTTCGTCCGCAGCAGGTCGGCGAGGAGCGAGAACGGGAGGTCGTTCTTCCCGATCGCGTGCGCCGCGGCGGCGAACGCGAGGAACAGGACGGGGATGGCGGACAGGAGCAGGTTGAACGCGATCGCGGAGCTGTAGACCAGCCCGTGGTTCCGGAAGAAGAACGCCGCGCCGTCCCGGATCGAACGGAGGACGATTCCCGCCCGCAGGATCATCGTTCCCGGTAGACGATGCGGACGGGGGATCCTTCGAACCCGAACCGGTCGCGGATCTTGTTCTGCAGGTACCGCGTGAACGAATCCGGGATCCCGCGCCGGTCCTTGACGAACACGGCGAAGGAGGGCGGGGCCACCCCCACCTGGGTCACGTAGAACGCGCGGTTCCTCCCCTGTTGCGACGGGATCGGCACCGTGTAGAGGAACGCCTGCGCCATCCGGTTCAGCAAGCCCGTGGGGACCCGCTGCCGGAAGCTCGCGATCGCCTCCTCGATCTTCCGGAAGAGGTGGGGAAACCCTTTCCCGGTGGTCGCCACGGTCGGCACCACGGGCGCGAACGAGGCGTACTCGAGCCCCTCCTGGATGCTCCGGAGGGCGGCCCGCCGCTGCTCCTCTCCTTCCCACCGGTCCGCCTTGTTCGCCGCCACGACGACCGCCCGCTCCTCGTTCAGGATGTACCGGAGGATCTGCCGGTCCTGGTGGGAGAGGCCTTCCGGTCCGTCGATCAGGAGGATGGCGAGGTCGCACCGCTTGAGGGAGTCCAGGCTCTTCAGGACCGAGAACTTCTCGATCACGTCCTCGGTCTTCCGCTTCGCCCGGATCCCCGCCGTGTCGATCAGCAGGTACTTTTTCCCGTCCCGCTCGACCATCACGTCGATGGCGTCCCGCGTCGTCCCCGGAACCTCGGAGGCGATGACGCGCTCGAACCCCGCCAGGGTGTTCACGAGCGTGGACTTCCCCACGTTGGGGCGCCCGACCACGGCGATCCGCGGCACCCCCGCGTCTTCCTCCTTCGCCTCCCCTTCGCCGGGGACCCTTTCGGGCATGCGGGCGACGACCGCATCGAGGAGGTCGGACACCCCGGTGCCGTGCTCCGAGGAGAGGCCGAAGATCCGGTCCACCGCGAGGGCGTGGAACTGGGAGAGGGCGTCCCTCCCTTCCTTCGCGTCGACCTTGTTCGCAGCCAGCAGGAACGGCTTCTCCCGCTCCCGCAGCATGCCGGCGATCTCCTTGTCCAGGGGGAGGAGGCCGTCCCGCGCGTCGACCAGGAAGACGACCAGGTCCGCCTCGTAGATGGCCCGCAGCACCTGCCCACGGATCTTGGGGAGCAGGTCGTCCTCGCCGCCGGTGACGTAGCCGCCCGTGTCGATCAGGAGGAACCGGCGGCCGTCGTACTCCACCGGCTGCGCGACGAGGTCCCGGGTGATGCCCGGCTGGTCGAACGTGATGGCGCGCCGCTTCCCGGTGATCCGGTTGAAGAGGGTCGACTTCCCCACGTTCGGCCGGCCGACGAGGGCGACCGTGAACTCACCCCGGCTCATATCCCAGGCGCCTCAACATGGTCTCGCTGCGCGACCACTCCCGTTCGACCTTGACGAACAGCTCCAAGTATACCCGCGCCCCCGTCTCTTTCTCCAGTTCCAGGCGGGCGGCGGTGCCGACTTTCTTCAGCAGCCCCCCGCCCTTCCCGATGACGATCCCCTTCTGGGTCTCCCGCTCCACCAGGACGTCCGCACGGATCCGGACGAGGTTCTTCTCCGGCTCCTCCTGGTACTCCTCGATCTGCACCGCCACGCTGTACGGGATCTCCTCCTCGAGCTGCTCGAAGAGCTTCTCCCGGATCACCTCCTTGGCGATGAACCGCATCGGCAGGTCGGTCAGGTCCTCCTCCGGGTAGAAGGCGGGCCCCTCGGGCAGGCGCGAGAAGAGGGCGGAGAGGAAGGCGTCCACCCCGTCCCCGCGGGCGGCGGATACGAGGAAGGAGTCGGCGTAGAATCCGTCCCCGGTCAGCTCCGCGCGCCGCGCCGCCGCGGCCTCCGGACCCATCCGGTCCACCTTGTTCACCACGAGGAGCCGGGGGACCGCGAGGTTCGACAGGATCCCCCGCACGAGGGCGTCCTCCCCCTGCCGGCCGACGGGGCGGTCGTCCACCACGTGGGCGACGATGTCCGCCTCCTCGCCGATCCGCTGGGCGGTCCGGACCATGTACGAGTTGAGCGCGCGGTGGGGCCGGTGGATGCCGGGGCTGTCCAGGAAGACGATCTGACCCCGGTCCTCGGTGAAGATCCCCGCGATGCGGTCGCGCGTGGTCTGCGGCTTCTTCGTTACGATCGCGATCTTCGCGCCCAGGATCCGGTTCAGCAGCGTGGACTTCCCGACGTTCGGGCGCCCGAGCAGCGCGACGAATCCCGATTTCCGGGTCACCAGCCCTCCTCCCCCGCCGCGGCGAGGTGCGACAGGATCCCTCCGGCCGCAGCCATCTCCGCCTCCTTCTTCGAGCGCCCCTCCCCCCGGGCCGTCGGGTACCCCGCGACCGACGCCTCGACGCGGAAGGTCCTCTCGTGCGCCGGGCCTTCCGAGGAGACGAGCCGGTACGAGGGTAGCGGGATCCCGGTCCGCTGGCACCACTCCTGGAGGCGGGACTTCGCGTCGAACCCCGCCACCAGCTCCCCCATCAGGTCGTCCAGCCGGAAATGCCCCCGGACGAACGCGGCGGCCGCTTCGAACCCTCCGTCGAGGAAGACCGCCCCCGCGACCGCCTCCACCGCGTCGGCCACCATCTTCCGCGTCACCCCCGACCCTTTCTTCCGCACCGAGGGGTCGGTGGTCAGGGCCTCCGGGAGGCCGATCCGCTCCCCCACCCGCACGAGGTTCCGGTTGTTGATCGCGGCGGCCCGCGCGCGGGTCAGGACCCCTTCGCCGGCCAGGGGGAGCATCCGGTACACTTCCCGGGCGACGCAGAGGTTCAACACCGCGTCCCCGAGGAACTCGAGGCGCTCGTACGACCGCTCCCCGTCGGCCGCGGCGGCGGAGCCGTGCCGGAGCGCCTCCTCGAGGAGGTGCCGGGAGGAGAAGCGGTGGCCGATCCTCGCTTCAAGATCGTGCGGAGGCACCCTCGGCCCTTCCCTCCAGGCGATTGCCGGCGGCGGAGAGGATCCGCACGGGGCAAAGGTCGCCGACCCGCGCGTCCGCCGCCCGGAACGCCACCTCCGCGTAATTCTCCGAGGTTCCCCGGAACTCCCCTCCGGACGGATCGTGCTCCTCCGCGATCACCGTCAGCGTCCTCCCCACCTGCGACGCGAGGAACCCTCCCCGCATTTCCGCGTCCACCTCCCGGAGGCGCGCGACGCGCGACTTCTTCCCCGACGCCGGGACGTCGTCCGGCCACCCGGCGCTCTCGGTTCCCCCCCGGGCCGAGTACGGGAAGGCGTGCAGGTACCCCAGGGGAGCGTCGCGGACGACCCGGACCGTCTCCCCGAAATCGTCTTCCGTCTCCCCCGGGAAGCCGGCGATCACGTCGGCGCCGAGGCGGATTCCGGGGACCGCGTCCGCCAGCAGCGTCAGCACATCACGGAATTGCCTCGCCGTATAGGGGCGGCGCATCCGCCGGAGGACCCGGTCGGAACCGCTCTGAAGGGGCACGTGGAGGTGGGGGCACACGCGCCGTTCCGAGGCGACGAGCCCGACCAGGCGGGGCGTGACCTCCAGCGGCTCGACAGAGCTCAGGCGGAAACGGCACGCGGTGGTCGACGAGAGGAGCCCCCCGAGCAACTCCGCCAGCCCGTCCCGCTCCCCCCGGTCGCAGCCGTACCGCCCGACGTGGATCCCGGTCAGGACGAGCTCCCGCGCCCCTTCGCTTTCCGCGCGGACCGCCCGGTCGATCACCTCCCTCGCCGGGAGGGACCGGCCGGGGCCCCTCGCCTTCGGCACGATGCAATAGGCGCACGACGCGTCGCACCCGTCCTGGATCTTCAGGAACGTGCGGCTGTGTCCGAGGATCCGGTCCGCGGCGTATTCGGCGAGGTCGTCCCCTTCCGGGGGACCGGCGCCGCGCAGCGAGGAGAGGAGCTGCGCGAGCGTGGAAGGGTCCCGGATGCCGACCCAGTGGTCCACCTCGGGGACGCTCTCCCTGGCGGTTGGGGAGGTCTCCGCGTAGCACCCGGTCAGGACGATCACGGCGCCGGGATTCTCCCGCCGGAGGCGCCTGGCGACGGCGCGGGAGTCCCGGTCGGCCCGGTGGGTGACGGTGCAGCTGTTGACGACGAGGACGTCCGCGGGGGCGCCGGGGGGGACGACGGAATATCCCGCCCGGGATGCCTGCGAGAGGATGCCGGCGGAGTCGGCGAAGTTCGCCTTGCAGCCGACGGTTACGACCGAGAGGCGCCGGCGCATTCGATCCAGCCCCCCCCGAGCACCTCGTTCCCGTCGTAGAGGACCAGGGCCTGGCCGGGGGTGACGCTGCGCTGCGGCGCGTCGAACCGCACCGTCAACCGGTCGCCTTCCACGCGAACTTCGCTCGCCGCCCCGGCGTGCCGGTACCGGACCTTCGCGGTGGCGCGGAACTCCTTCCCGGGGGGGGATCCGGCGACGAAGGTGGGGCATGCGACCGTCGCGCTCTCCCCGAAGGTGTCGTCCTCGGTTCCCAGGACGATCTCGTTTTTCTCCGCGTCGATGGCCACCACGTAGAGCGGTTCCCTCGAGGCGATCCCGAGCCCCCTGCGCTGGCCCACGGTGTAGTGAAGGACCCCCTTGTGGTTCCCGAGGAAATTCCCGTCCCGGTCCACGAAGCGCCCCCGCTCCTCCCGGATCCCCTTCGTCTCGAGGAACCGCGCGTAGGAGGCGTCGGTGACGAAGCAGATGTCCTGGCTCTCCTTCTTCTCGTACACCGGAAGGCCCGCGCCGGCCGCGACCTTCCGGACCTCCGCCTTCTCCATCTCTCCGACGGGGAACCGGATCCGGGAAAGGCGCGTCGAGTCGAGGGAGAAGAGGAAATACGACTGGTCCTTCGAGGCGTCGGGGGAGGCGAAGAGCCGGAACCGGCCGTCCTTCCCCTTGCGGATCACCGCGTAGTGCCCCGTGGCGACCCCTTCCGCGCCCAGCTCGTCGGCCTTCCGCAGGAGGGCCCGGAACTTCAGGTGCTCGTTGCACAGCACGCACGGGTTCGGCGTGCGCCCCGCGGAATATTCCTGGACGAACGGGTCGATCACCTCCCGCCGGAACTCCTCCCGCAGGTTCAGGACGTAGTACGGGATCCCGAGGGTGTCGCAGACGCGGCGCGCGTCGTACAGGTCGTCGAGGGAGCAGCACGTCCCTTCCCGGTCCCGCGTGACCTTCGAGTAATCGTACAGGTCCATCGAGACGCCCACGACCTCCCACCCGTCCCGCTGGAGGAGCAGCGCCGCCACGGAGGAGTCCACCCCGCCGCTCAACGCCGCCAGGATCCGCCCGCGGCTCATTTCGCCCTCGCTTCCCGCGGGTGGTAGAGCGGCGACATGGCGCGCAGCTTGTTCACCACCTGCCCGATCGAATCGACGGCGTACGCGATGTCCTCGTCGGTGTTCCCCCGGCCGAGCGAGAACCGGAGCGCCCCCTGTGCGTCGGTGGGGTCCGCGCCCATGGCGAGGAGGATCGGCGACGCCTCCAGCGACCCCGAGGTGCACGCCGAGCCCGAGGAGCAGGCGATCCCCAGCATGTCGAGGTTCAGCAGGAGCGCCTCCCCCTCCACGTACCGGAAGGAGAGGTTCACCGTGTTCGGCAGCCGCTCCGTCGGGTGCCCGTTCAGGACCAGCTCGGGGATCCGGGAGAAGAGCGCCCCCTCGAAGGCGTCCCGGAGCCGCCGCACCTCGGCGACCTCCGCGTCCATGTCCTGCCGGAGCAGCGAGAACGCCTTCCCCATCGCTGCGATGCCGACGACGTTCTCCGTCCCGGCCCGTCGACCCCGCTCCTGGTGGCCGCCGTGCAGGAACGCGTCGAGCTCGACCCCCCGGCGGACCAGGAGGCCGCCGGCCCCCTTGATCCCGTTGATCTTGTGGCCGGAAAAGGCGAGCAGGTCGACGGGCAGCGTCTCCCAGGAGATGGGGACCTTCCCGGTCGCCTGCACCGCGTCCGTGTGCATCAGGACCCCCGCCTCGCGGGCGATCCGGCCGATCTCCCCGATGGGCATCAGGCACCCGGTCTCGTTGTTCGCCGCCATGACGGAAACGAGGATCGTGTCGCGTTCGATGGCTTTCCGCACGGCGTCGGGCTCCACGACCCCGTACCGGTTCACGGGGACGTACGTCACCCGGTACCCCTGCGTCTCGAGGAACCGGCACGTGTTCATGATCGCGGGGTGCTCCACCTGCGAGGTGACGATGTGCTTCCCCGCGTTCCCCGGGCGGTACGCGACCCCCTTCACCGCGAGGTTGTCGGCCTCCGTCCCGGAGCTGGTGAACACGACCTCGAGCGGCCGGCACCCGTAGAACGCGGCGATCTCGGCCCGGGCATCCTCTACCGCCTTGCGGACGTCCCTGCCCGCCCAGTGGATGCTCGACGGGTTCCCGAACAGTTCCCCGAGGAACGGCTGCACGGCGGCGGCCACCTCCGGGTGGACCGGGGTCGTGGCGTTGTGGTCGAGGTAGACCCTCCTCAAGCCCCCACCTCCTCCCGGGCCGGCCTGCGGTCCTCGTACAAGTCTTCCAGCGACATGGAGTCGAGGAACTCCTCCATCCGCGACTCGAGGGCGTCCCACATCCCCTGAGTGCGGCACCGGTCGATCATGCCGCACCGCCTCCCGGATTTCCGGCAGCCGACCCGCTCCGCCTTCCCCTCCGCCGTCCGGATGACCTCCCCCACCGTGATGGACGAAGGGTGCCGGGCGAGGAGGAACCCGCCTCCGGGCCCGCGGACGCTCTTCACGAGGTTTTTCCGCTTGAGCCGGAGGAAGAGCTGCTGCAGGTACGGCTCCGGGATCGACTCCTGGCGGGCGATCGCCTGGATCGGTACCGGGTTCCCCCGCGACGCCGACGCCAGCGACACCAACGCCATCACCGCGTACCGGCCGCGGGTGGTGATCTTCACGGGGCGGTCCTCGCCGCCGGCGGCGCCTCTCTCGCGGATTCGAGCTCCCGCGTCATTTCGTCCACCCGCTTCTCGAGGGCGATGATCTGGTCCGTCAGGCACTGGATCGCCTTCCCCTCCGGGTCCGGCGTCCCCGCCACGCCCGTCGGGTCGCTGTACACGTTCCCCTCCCGGAAGACGACGCGCCCGGGGATCCCCACCACGGTGGAGTTGGG